>QHQV01000255.1:21898-22374 GCA_003219945.1 Verrucomicrobiota bacterium
TTCACGGCTGCGCGAAAAATTCGAGCAAAATGACTGGCGCCTGACTTCGCCCCAGCGAATGAGCGTCGACTACTGGCTTTATCACGATTACATTCAGCGCTCCAAAGCCGAGTTCACGGTCGCTAAGGATCAATACGTCCGGCTCAACACTGGCTGGTTCAGCGACCGCAGCGCCTGTTATCTCGCAGCAGGTCGTCCAGTGATTACTCAGCAAACCGGCTTCACCAAAAATTACGGCGGCAACGAGGGACTGTTATCTTTCCGGACGCTGCATGAAATCGCCGATGGCGTGAAAAAAATCAATGCAGATTATGCAAAACACTCTCGCGCCGCTTGCGCTCTTGCCCGCGAAGTCTTCGAAGCCGAAACGGTGCTGAAATCGGTTCTTGATCGGGCTGGGATCTGAACAACATTGCTGCCGTCGCTGCGGCCAGAATTTTGAAGATTGGAGTTTCAATTAATCAGGTCACGATGTG
>QHQV01000398.1 GCA_003219945.1 Verrucomicrobiota bacterium
TAAGCAACAAGAGTGAAGAGCCGGCGCACAGCAAAAGTAAACGGCAAATATGTCGCATAAGCGGATACTGGATAAGATTAGACAGCATTTTGTCAACCCTGCCCTCGGCTGAACCTAAGTCGGCAAGCCTTCCAGAAACAATGCAAACGGTGCAATCAGACAGTGAAGATCGTAAGAAAGGCGACTTCAATCGCGAGGCCTTCGTGGATGTTTCGACCGAGGTGATCTCGCAATTCTTCCAGAGAACGGATCCGCCGTAAACTTTCGACAGTGCTGAATCGGCGTGCAAGCATCGCGGTTTCTTGTTTTGCAGCTGGGACGTCGCGTTGTGCCACGTCGTTGCTCGCGCGAAGAACGTCGGTCCACCAGGCGAACAGGATTTCGACCAGCGCGGCGCGTCGTTGCAGGTAAAGACTTTCCGTCAGCGCCTTGTAGTATTCCTCTCGTTGTTCCAGCCATGCGCCGTCGGTTGCGTCCTTGTAACGCGTTTGATCCTGTTTTAACGCGCTGTCGGTTTCGTGTTTCACTTCCTCACGTATGCTTCGGAGCAGTTGTTGAAATTCCTGAGCAAGTCGATAAGCAAATTGAATACTCCAGGTCGTATGGCGGGATGCTTGTTGGAGCAATTTCACGAGTTTCTCTTCCTCCTTTTTGCTCTGAGCCTCGCCGTCTGATGCGAGTGGAATGGCGATGCACCGCGAAAGAATTGTTTCCGGGAGAGCCTCCGGCAAAGCGCTTAGCAGAAGCAACAGCGAATCCTTTGGCGGTTCTTCAAGTGTTTTGAGAAATGCGTTTGCCGCCTCGCCTCCGAGGCGGTCGGCGTCTGAAATGATCGCTACCTTCCCGTGGCTGTTTACTGCGCGCATTTGCAGCGCGTGCTCCAACTCGCGGATTTGCTCAATTGAAATACGCCGCGATTTCGATTCGGGTCGGGCAATGAAAACCTCGCGAGCTTTGGCTGAAAAAATGTCCTTGGCGGGGGTCCCATTAACCAAACTCGCCACTTCCGCTGCGAGCACTTCCTTGCCGCTCCCAGGTGGTCCCGTGATCAGATACGCATGCGCGAGCCGGTTCTGTGCATAGGCGCGCCGTAAAAATTCGAGTGCAGTCGTACGCGCGAAGGCCATTTCAACGATTGGATACCTTTGCCAGCACAGGAAAACGAGAAGAAAGCGTTTCCCAAATCTGTTTTTCGATCGCGTCGACACCGCCCGAGCCGTGGACCATGACAATGCGCTTGGGCTCGCTCGCCGCGAGCTCGCGATATCCATCGCGAACGCGCTCGTAAAATTCAACGGGCTGTTGTTCCATCCGATCCGCTTTGCGGGGTTCAAGCTGCATTCGCGACTCAGCAGTCGCAGCATCGACGTCGAGCACGAAAGTGACGTCCGGGATGCAAACGCCGACGGCGAACGCATTCAAGCGCTCGATGATCTGGCGATCCAATTTGCGTGCCGCTCCTTGATAAACAGTTGTGGAATCGAAGAACCTATCGGCAATTACGCATATGCCACGTTCGAGCGCGGGCTTGATTATCTCGCGCACGAGCTGGCTGCGACTGGCCTCAAACAAAAGCAACTCGGTCTCGGGTGTCATGCCCGAATTATGCGGCGCAAATTGCAAAAGGTCGCGGATACTTTCGCCGATCGGCGTGCCGCCGGGTTCGCGCGTCAGGAGATACGGAACATTGCATTTCTGAAGATGCGCCGCAAGTCTGTCGGCTTGAGTCGACTTTCCGCTTCCTTCTGATCCCTCGAACGTGATGAACGGCAGTCGCGGCATTTGCCGATTGTGAAACAAAGCAGCTAAAAAGTCGAACGGGGCTTCACGCGCATCTTGTCTGTAGAGGCGGCCATCGGACACGCCAATTCAACAGGCAAGCTAGGCGTTGGCCGCACAGGCTGGAAGACTGTGTTACGCTATGACATGAAAAGTTTCTGGCTGGTCAAACAGGAGCCGTCTTCCTATTCGTGGTCTGATTTCGTTGCCGAGGGCGAGACTAGCTGGACCGGCGTGCGCAATTTTACTGCGCGAAATAACCTCCGCAAAATGCGAAAAGCCGATACAGTCCTCTTCTATCACAGCGGGGATGAAAAGGCTGTGATCGGAATCGCTAAAGTGACGCGGACTACCTATCCAGATCCGACGGCAAAAGAAGGCGATTGGTCTACTGTCGATCTTGCCGCAGTCAAACCACTGGCGCGGCCAGTTACACTTCGCGAGATCAAGAGCAATTCGCGCTTGAAAGGAATTCCGTTAGTTCGTCAATCGCGTTTATCAGTCATGCCTCTTGCCGAACCGGCGTTTCGGGAAATCGTAAATATGGGCGACGCGCTGGAAGGGATTGAGCGCGGGGGTCGTTAAAACGAAATATCCGGAACCCGAATCACAGTGGCATACGATTAGTATCCGGCGACCCGTTTGGTGGGCCGGACGCCGCCTCGCCACGGCGCACGAGAAATGGAATCGTTTGCCTTTTTCGCCTTGTTCAAAGCTGCTCGAAGACAGAAAATTTGAGACATGAGTACAATTGCGGCAACGGAGTTCCTTCCGCTCGTTGCGACCGCCGGCGCCGCGGCGGATTCCGTCGTCGTGTCTCTGCACGACGTCGCTCCTTGCACTCAGCAAATCACAAGCACGATCATTTCAGAATTGGGCGCCCATGGCGTGCGCGTTTGTTCAGTTCTTGTGGTACCGGATTATCATCATGAGGGGCCCTTCGCCAAACACCGCGAATTTGTAACATGGCTTCGGGCTCTGGAAGCCGACGGGCACGAAGTTGTGATTCACGGCTATTTTCACGAACGCCCGCCTCAGAGAAAGGAAACTTTGCGCGATAAATTCGTAACCAGGTTTTATACCCAAAATGAAGGCGAGTTTTACGATTTAAATTATGAGGAAGCTTTGCGCCGCATCACCACGGCACGAGATGAATTCCGTGCGCTCGGGCTCAAGCCACGCGGTTTTATCGCGCCGGCGTGGTTGCTGGGGAAGGAAGCAGAGCAAGCCGTTCGCGATGCAGAATTGGAATACACGACACGCCTACGCACGGTGTGCGATCTCCGCTCGGAATCCATCTTTCCGGCGAGAACGCTCGTTTACAGTGTTCACAATAATTGGCGCCGCGCGCTTAGTCGCAGTTGGAACGCAATGCTGTTCCGTTTGTTGAATACCAAACCGCTGTTGCGGATAAGTATTCATCCACGCGATTATTCCGAGCCGACCATTTGGAAACAGGTTCTCGGCTTCATCGCGGCAACGAAAAATGCGCGGACGGCTACGACGTATCAGGATTGGATCGCTGAACAAAGGTTGAAGCGAGGAATGTAAGGTGAGCAGGTGCGATTTACATATCCATTCGCGCCATAGTGCGCGCTCGGAAGAATGGCTTTTCCGCCGCTTCGATTTTCCCGACAGCTATTCCGATCCAAAGCAGTTGTATGAACAACTGCGCAAACGTGGGATGGATTACGTTACTATTACCGATCACGATTCGATCGATGGTTGCCTGGAAATTGCGCACCTGCCTCGGACCTTCATCAGCGAACAGATCACCACTTATTTTCCGCACGACTCCTGCAAGCTCCACATTTTGGTGTGGGGCATCTCAGAACAGCAGCATCACGATATCGAAAGCGTGCGCGAAAACATATTCGATCTGCAGCGGTACCTGCAGCGTGCCCGAATCGCTCACGCAGTCGCGCATCCGTTGTACAGTGTGAACGGCAAACTCGAGGCAACGCATCTCGAGCAGCTGATTCTCCTGTTTAAACATTTCGAAGGTATCAACGGTTTGCGCGACGCGCTGCTAAGCGATCTGGCGCAGGCGCTTTTCAAACAATTGACACCAGAAAAGATCGACGTGCTCGCAAATCGTCACACTGTGGCGCCCACGCACTTCGAGCCCTGGAAAAAAATTCTGGTGGGCGGCTCCGACGACCACGGAGGGCAGTTCGTAGCCTCCTCTTTTACAGAAACGCCTGCTGCGGAGTCTGCCGAACAATTTTTGAAATTAGTTCGGGATGGTGATTGCATGCCGTGCGGCCAGGGCGGAACGCCTCTAATTCTGTCGCATGGCTTTTACAACACCGTCGCCTGTTTCATTCAGGACCGTTTTCACGAAAAGCTCGGCCCCGGTGGGGCGCTGCTGGAGAAAATGTTTTCGCGTTTCATGGAGGGCCGTGACCCGACCGAGTTCACGCTGA
>QHQV01000399.1 GCA_003219945.1 Verrucomicrobiota bacterium
AAGCTTGCCGCGGCCGTAGGCGCATCCGTGACTTTGCTACACGTAATGGCTGAGCCCCCCGCCATGTTCGCCGATCTCGTTCGCATGGAAGAAAACGTTGATCAGTTACTCCAATCAAATTCCGAACTGGGGACGAATTTGCGTCGTCAAAAACGAGAACTCGACCGGCTGGGCGTTTCTGCTGAAGTGCATCTCAGGCATGGCATCGTGATCGATCAGGTTTTCGAAGAGGTTCGGGCCGGCAATTACGATCTGATTGTGACAGGCACATCCAAGGCTCGCGGCATGCTTCGGCACTACATTATGGGCGATTTAACGCGGGATATTTTGAACCGCGCGAATGTGCCCGTCCTCGTCGCCCGCGCCGGCCCCCCCAAGCCAGCTCGAACGCTCTGGAAGGCTGTCAAAGGATTGTTTGCCAAGCCGTAGGGCCATAATTCAGACATCCTGCCTGATTCCTGGTGCAGGCTTCCAGCCTCCTGGCGCTGGCGTCACGAGGTTGTGTTACGTTCCGGCGATGTACGCACCGCAACAGCCAGTTCCGCGTAGATCCAGGGGGCGTCGCTGGTTAGGGCATTTATTCCGTGAATGGACGATTGAAAGCTGGCGGAAAATCGCCCCGGCCTTTGCGAAACCCGAGCCATCGAAATGGAGCGAAACGCAGGTGACACTTGCATGGCTAGGGCACTCCACCGTACTCATTAATTTTTTCGGTGTCACAATACTCACGGATCCAGCCCTCTTTCCGCGCGTCGGAATTCGTTTGCCAGGTATCACCATAGGCCCGAAACGCCTGACGGCGCCTGCGCTCCTGTTCGATGGCCTGCCGCAGATCGATCTAATCCTTCTGTCGCATGCGCACTTTGATCATCTCGATCTGCGAACACTGCGTTGTTTTGATGAGACGACGCGCGTGATCACCGCGCGCGCCACGGGCGATTTATTGAAACGAACGCGCTTTTCCAACATCACGGAACTTAATTGGGGCGAAAGCAAGATCTTAAGCGCGGCTGCGGGCGAAATGGTAATCGCCGCATTTCCGGTGAAACACTGGGGTGCGCGCACGCAGCATGACAGTTATCGCGGGTACAATGGATATTTAATCGAGCGGAGGGGACGCCGAATTCTTTTTGCCGGCGACACCGCAATGACCGAACGCTTCGCAGCGCTGCGGCGACACGGCCCAATCGATGTCGCAATCGTGCCTATCAGCGCGTACAATCCGTGGATCCAATCACACAGCACGCCCGAGCAGGCAGTTCAGATGGCGACCGCTGCAGGCGCTCGCTTTATCGTGCCGGTGCACCATCAGACGTTCCGCCTCAGCTTTGAGCCCTTCCGCGAACCGATCGAGCGCTTACAAGCCACGCTAAGTAAAACTCCCGAGCGCATTGCACTGCGGGAAATCGGAGAGACATTCGTGCTGCCTTTGTAGCGCGCTTGTGTGACGCGCCGCTGGATGCAATGTTTTGTGCGCTTGCCGCCGACGTAGCTCAGCCGGTAGAGCAACGGTTTCGTAAACCGTAGGTCACGGGTTCGAACCCCGTCGTCGGCTTTTTACAACAAGAGTCCCCACGAAAGTAGCGCGGAGGCGTCGCGCCACACCCGGCCAGAGCTGTCGCCCAGCACAACCGCGATTACATCTTTGCCGGGACGCGTCCCGCTTGCGATCAGGCATTTGCCCGCGCCGTCCGTGTAACCGGTCTTCATCCCGTTGCAGTACGGCAGTCGCCGTAAAAGTTTGTTCGTGTTTTCAAGCTCCCGGGTACGACCATTCGAATAACGGAAGACAAGCTGGGGAAGACAGACAATGGAACGGATGGTCGGGTTCGCATAAGCCGCGCGGGCGATGAGCGCTAGATCGCGGGCGCTTGAATATTGTCCCGGCACCGGCAAACCATTTGGATTCACAAAGTGTGAATGCACAGCTCCGAGTTGCAGTGCGCGTCTATTCATTATCTGGGCAAATGCCTCGATGCTCCCGGCATTATCTCGCGCCAAACATCGTGCAACGTCATTCGGACTTTTCACCAGCAACGCCCGTAAAAGATCCATCCGCTGATAACTCTCGCCCGACTTGATTCCCAGCTTCACCGGGTCGCACATTGTATCTACCGATTGCACCGTCACCGGCCGATCGAGAAAACCGGTCTCTGCCACGATCAGCGCAGTCAGCAATTTTTGCGTGCTCGCCGCTTGTCGTACCTGATCCGCATTTTTTTCGTACAAAATCCTGCCGCTGTTCGCGTCCACTACGATCACTGAAGCCGCGCTAGTCTTCGGTATCCCATCAGGCGTAAACTCAGCAGGCGCGGGAATTGTATCCTGCTCTTCTTTTGACGTTGCGCGCGCGCGATGGGACCGAGCATGACTCGACTTTGATCTCTTCGCTTTCGGTGCATCGGATTCGGTCTCGTCATCCGAACTTTTTTGCGTTGCCGCCTTTGCTTTCCGAACAGGCCCATTAACTCCACTGGGCCGCACCAGATCAGAATCAACAGTGTCTTGTGCCCACGCGCCCAGCGCTGAGCTCAGGACCAGTGCGCAAACGAACCAAATTCGATTGCGCCAAATCATGGTCGGAAAATTATGGACAAAACGTTCGTCTGCGCAAGTGCCTGCGCTGCATATGCGTTGCGATCCTGGGGCAGGGGTCGTGGTAAGTATTATTTCTTACCGCGCTCGATAAGTTCGACCTCGTAGCCTTCCGGCGCGTCAATGAAGGCAATTCTACCACCGTTCGTCGAATGTGGTCCGTCCGACAACGGATACCCTTTTGCCGCAGCGTGTTTGGCGAACTCCTCCAGGTCGTCGACCTCGAAAGCGAGGTGCGTCAGATCGGGACCGACGACAATCGGGCCACTCCCGTCGAATTTGCATATCTCAATTTCCTCATCGCTACCTGGTGCTTTCAGGAAAACGAGCTGTGACCCGCGCCCGGAGGTGTGGCGACGAACCTCCTGCAGGCCGAGGACATCAGTGTAGAAGGTGATGGTTTTCTCCAAGTCTTGTACGCGATAGCGGGTGTGCAGTAATTTCTTGACCATTGCGTACCTTATTGGCTGAGCGAGTCCATTCAAACAGCTCTCTCTGGACAAAGCCCTTAAAACGGCTTCATTGCGCTCCTCGCGAAGTGCACCGGGCTCGAAGCCGCGATGTCAATGAGAGTTCGCGCCGCGTTTTTCTTCGTCGTCCCGAGCGGAATCGAGGGATCCCGCGGCATTACGCAAAGATTACTCCACGGGATTCCTCGACTACGCTTCGCTCCGCTCGGAAAGAGACGTACTAACCTATGAAAAAAATCGGAATACTTTTTGGACAGGAACACAGTTTTCCACCGGCGTTTGTCGATCGGGTGAATCAGAAAACCGGCGGCAAAGACATCGCCGCGGAGTTTGTGAAGATCGACAGAGTGATTCAGGGCGAACCGTGCGGATACGATGTGGTAATCGATCGGATTTCGCAGGACGTGCCATTCTATCGTGCCTGGCTCAAGAATGCGGCGCTGACGGGTACTGCCGTGGTAAACAATCCGTTTTGGTGGAG
>QHQV01000400.1 GCA_003219945.1 Verrucomicrobiota bacterium
ATCGCGAACCACTTCTGCTATGTGGTCGTTTAGCCGCCGCGAAAGATCGAGCGCATCAGTCGGTTTTGCCCAGTAGCTGAACATCACCGGAACTGTGGAAAGGACTTGCATCGAGACACCCTCCCCGTCCATCTCTTCAATTCGGCGCGTCGGCTCCCATACGTTGTCGCTGATTTCGCGAAACAACCGGTCGCCAACCATCATGCGCGCGCAACACGGCTTGTAATGATCAAGCCGCACAAAACCGCCGTAGCCGTATTTCTTATCGAGATCCGGCCAGTCGCGCGGCAAAATATGGGTGTGCAGGTCGATCTTCACGGGCTGGAATTGTAGGGCGTTTCTATAAAACGCCAATGTCGAAACGCCGTCTGATACAGACGCCCTAGAGTAACGCTTACAACGCCTTTACCGGCTGCGCTTTTTCAACCTTCTTACCGCAATTTTTGCAGGTCCGGCGCGAATCGTCATTCCAAAATTCGAGCATTGCCTTGCTAAAATGGTCGACGATGTCTTTGCAATCGAAGTGGATGTCTTCGACCACTGCTCCACAATTTTCACAGTAGAAAATGACGTGCTCCTTTTCACCCGGCCCGCGGCGCCGCTCCACAACCAAACCGATGGTGTCTGGCGGCCGCTGGGGCGAGTGGGGCACATTCGGCGGAATGAAAAAACCGGTTGCGCTTTTTCCACTTTCTTACCGCACTTTTTGCAGGTCCGGCGGGCGTCGTCATTCCAAAATTCGAGCATTGCCTTGCTAAAATGGTCGACGATGTCTTTGCAATCGAAGTGGATGTCTTCAACAACTGCTCCACAAGTTTCGCAGTAAAAAATCACGTGCTCCTTTTCACCCGGCGGGCGGCGCCGCTCTACAACCAACCCAATCGTGTCTGGCGGGCGCTGCGGCGAGTGCGGCACATTCGGCGGAATGAAAAAGGTTTCCCCCTCGCGAACAATGTGATCAACGATGCCGTCGGCTTCGCGGATACGCACCTTGATATCGCCTTTGAGCTGATAGAAATACTCTTCCGAATCCACCAAATGAAAATCGTTCCGGGCGTTGGGGCCTTTGATCACCATCACAAAAAAATCTCGGCCATCGTAAAGGTACCGGTTGCCTACTGGCGGTTTGAATTTATCAGCGTTCTCCTCGATCCACCTCTCTACATTAATTGGTGATTGCACTCTGGTCATAGGGATGAGGGTATTTCTGCGCGGGTAAAGCGTCAAACTCGCTCTATCGATGAGCCTAACGGCTTTACGTCGGCGGCTTGAAAACCCGGCGCTGTTCAGAGGCGGCTAGCGGACCCATTAAAATCGACTTTAGAGTTGAATGACTAACCTCACATTGAATAGTATCCGCCGCTTTGTGAATAATGGCCGAGTACTCAGAATTGCAGGCACGCTGCTCGCGGCGCTGATTATTTCCAGTTGCGAAGAGTATCCAACACCCTATGAGCCGGGCTTGTATCCCCGCGCTGCTCCCGCAGGCTGGTGGGACGACGAAGGCGCTTCCGGAAAGCCGCGCATTGTTGTGCACGTCGGCGAGCAGAAAGCTTACTTTTACAAAGGCAAGACTTTGGTCGGCGAAACAACTGTCTCCACAGGTAAGCCCGGCTTTTCTACTCCGCCCGGACATTACACAGTGCTTTCGAAAGACGCGGACCACGTCTCGAGCGTATTCGGCGATTATGTGGATGAATACGGAAATGCCGTTAGGTCAAATATCGACTCACGAAAGGATACTCGCCCGAAAGGGTCCCATTTCGATGGCGCGCGGATGCCGTATGCCATGTTTTTCAGAAGCGGTTATGCGATGCATCAGGGCTACGTCCCGCCATTTGCCGCGTCCCACGGTTGCATCCGTTTGCCGGGAGAGATGGCCGTTAGATTTTTCGAGAATGCTCCTGTCGGAACTTCGGTGACTGTAACTGAGTGAGGTGATGCCTGATTGGTCGCATCGCTGAATCCCTGCGGACGTAATCAGTCGGGCTGAGATATAAGATCGTCGCTTATGTCGTGGCGTGGTTGGCGGCGCTTTCGCTACGAACCGCAGCGGCAAGTATTGGCCCTTGGCCTACATGTTTCCCCGCGGTCTTGCTGCTTTCCTCAGCCTGTACTGGGCAAATAGCGGTGGCTGGGGCGGCTTTTTAGGTTGCACGCTGTTTACCTCGTACACGCCTGGTTTATTCAGTTCGCGGAAGTTGTGGTCGACACTGCTTCTTTTCGGGTTCTTTCAATTCTGCTTATCTGCAATGTCTCGGGCTGCCGCACCATGCTGAATACGCATTGACGAGCGACGGCTCGGTGCAGTGGCATGCTTCTCGTGAGAGCCGTGCTATCGTACGGCGAGCCATGCATAAGAGTATCGTCGCGGCAGAAAGGATTTCCGATGTCGGCCTAACGAAGGAGGAACTTCAACGCTACTCCCGGCATCTAATCATGCCCGAAGTGACTGCTGAGGGACAGAAACGACTCAAGGCTGCGCGCGTTTTGTGCATCGGCGCCGGTGGTTTGGGTTCTCCTGCTGCACTGTATTTAGCAGCAGCAGGCGTGGGAAAACTTGGGCTTGTCGATTTCGACCGTGTCGATCTCACCAATCTGCAACGGCAGATTCTTCACGGAACAAAGGACGTCGGCCGCAGCAAGCTTGCATCGGCCGGCGACCGACTGCACGACATCAATCCGGACATCGAAGTTGAGTTGCACGACTGCCGGTTTTCCAGCGAAAACGCGGAGCAAATTGTGGCTGACTACGACGTGATCGTGGATGGCTCGGATAATTTCGCCACGCGCTACTTGTCCAATGACGTCTGTGTGTTTGCGGGAAAGCCAAATCTCTACGGCTCTGTATTTCGGTTCGAGGGCCAAACCACTGTGTTCGCGCCGCTGTTAGGCGGTCCCTGTTATCGTTGTCTGTTTCCGGAGCCACCGCCACCGGAGTCAGTCCCGAATTGCGCGCAAGCGGGTGTGCTCGGCGTTTTGCCCGGCATCATTGGAATGCTTCAGGCGATTGAGGCAATCAAGCTGATCGTCGGCATCGGCGAACCGATGGTGGGACGCCTGCTACATTTCGACGCGCTTAAGGTGACATTTCGCGAGCTAAGGCTGCGGCGCGATCCGCAGTGTCCCGTTTGCGGCGAAACCCCAAAAATCTTCGCGCCGATTGATTACGACCAGTTTTGCGGCGCGCGAGACGACGCGAGCGTTCCTGGAATATCGGTGCAGCAATTGAAAGATAAGATGGACGCTAGCAACACGTTCGAGTTGATCGATGTACGGGAGCCGTTCGAATTTGAGATCGCACGAATTAATGGCGCAAAATTGATCCCGCTCGGTGAAATCCCCGAGCGCGCAGACGAGCTGGACCGCGAGCAAACGCTCGTCGTCCATTGTCACAGCGGTCGCCGCAGCGCAGAGGCTGTGCGACTGCTGAAGCAACGGGGTTTCGACAACGTGTATAACCTCGAAGGAGGAATCGACGCCTGGTCGGACTTCATCGATCCGACCGTGCCGAAATACTGACGAAG
>QHQV01000401.1 GCA_003219945.1 Verrucomicrobiota bacterium
GATGCCGGATTTGTCAAGGTCGCCGAGGTCTTCCGCAATCATTCGGTCGTATTGCTCCTTCGTGGCACGCGCGAGCGGCAGATCGAGACTGAGATTGCGCGCGAGTTCGAGCGCGATTCCGCTGTCTTTGGCTGCATGCGCGGCGGAGAAAAAGCAGCTGTGCTCGCGATTCTGCATATCTTCGCCGTCGGTTTCGAGCACGCGCGAGTTCGCACCGGTCTGCGCGAAAACTTCTCGCAGCATCGTTAGGTCGAGCCCAAGCGCTGCGCCGAGCCCGAGACCTTCCGCGAGCCCGGCAGTGTTGATGTTCATCACCATGTTGACTAGCGCTTTCACTTTGGCGGCTTCGCCGGCTTTTCCGACGAAGCGAATTTGGGCGGCAAGCTCTTTCAAAATCGGTTCGGCTTTGCGGAATGTCTTTTCATCTCCGCCGCACATCAGATAGAGCTTACCGTCGCGTGCCTGGGTGATGCTCGAGGCCATGCATGCTTCGAGACTCTCCGCGCCGGCTTGATGCGGCAGCTTCTCAGTATCGATCTCCACCCCCGGAGAGATTGTCTCGCAGTTGATGAATAATTTGCCCCGTGCGTTTATCAGCAAGTTGTCGCCAGCTCCAGTAAATATTTGGCGAACCGCGGCATCATCTGTCACTACGGTGAAGATCACATCCGATTCCGCCGTAACTTCCGATAAGTGCTGGCTCGCGGCACAACCAACTTCGGCAGCAACAGATGTAGCTTTCGCGCGGTTTATGTCGTAAACCGCCGTAATCTGGAACTGCCGATCTTTTAAATGGCGCGCCATGTTCGCACCCATTCGACCAACTCCGACAAAACCGATGTTCATGATGAGATGTAAGATGTCTGATGTTTGAGGTTCGATGTATTGGCAGTGGATTTTCGGCCACTTGCAAGAATTGCTGTGAGTTCGTCAGCTTCCTTGAGCAGAAGAGACGGCTTGTCTTGGGGAACGAGTTTGCCGTCTCGAACGAGCTCGAGCCAATACAGGCTCTCGTCCGCTTCTTCTACCGCAACTCCGAATTTGCCTGCGAATTCTGCTCGTGATCGCGCCCGGCATGCGCTGCGATAGTTTGCGCCAACAGGAGTAGCTGCACGAACGAGCTGGCTCGAAATCGCGCGACCGGCAGCCGTGCGCAAGGCAAACTGTTTAGTTCGATTTTGCAGCTCACGTTTGTCCATCTGCTGCTACATCTTACATCGAACGTCTCACATCAAACATCAAAGCTTGCCTGCAAAGAACGGGTTGTGCTGTTTCTCCTCGACCACTGTGGTCATGGGGCCATGCCCGGGGCAAATGATTGTTTCGTCCGGCAACGTGAGAATTTTCTCGAGATTGTTTTGTAACGCGTCGCGATACGACACGTTGCCGCCGCCCATCGAGCCGGCAAAAAGCGAATCGCCCACAATGGCGACTGGACGCGGGAGCCCAGTCACAACGTAAGTCATTCCGCCACGGGAATGACCCCACGTCAGGCGTGTATCGATCTGCAAATCCCCAAGCCGAAACTTTTTTCCCTCTTCGATGGGCTCCGCACCAGGAACTGCTTCGCGCGCCGGCGTAAAAACATCCGCGCCTGTTTCTTCGCGAAGACCCGGCAGATCCGCGATGTGATCGGGGTGCGCATGCGTTAGCAAAATCAGTTGCACCTGCAGCTTGTGGTGCTTCGCAAACCGCACCATCCCTCGGGAATCAGCTCCAGTGTCGAACGCTGCGGCCATGCGCTTCGCCGGGTCCCACACAAGATAAGCGTTGACGGCCATGCCATTGTAATCGGTAGTGAATTGCGCTAGGCCGTCCAACGATTCCATCTCGTTTGGACGCCATTCGCCGTGCGCAATTTCGCTGAGCGTGCGGCCATCCAGGCCTAGAACCGGCGCTACGCCGAGCAGAGCCGATTCGTCGAAATCGCCCTCATGCAGTTTCCGAATCGTCTGTGCATTCACCCGCGCTTTTGCGGCTAGTTCGGAATCGGAAATGCCAAGACCGCGTTGCGCTTTTCCGATGATGTCGGTGGCATTATCTTCGAGTGAAATCATATTGGTTAAGCGTTTATCAATTGCGTTTCCGGCGCAACGCGCAAACTGACAATCGAATCCAACGCCAATTTCTCAAGCATTGGCGCAACCGCGGCAACTGTGAACGATTTCTTCGCTTCCTTCTCCATTGATGTGATTGCGACATTATTGATTCCGCACGGAACGATATGATCAAAAGGCGAGAGATCGCCGCACACATTCAACGCGAAGCCGTGCATGGTGATCCAATGGCGAACACCAACCCCGATCGAAGCAATTTTGCGATCTTCGATCCAAACTCCGGTAAGCGATTCGCGTCGCTGCGCGGCAATGTTGTGTTGTGCGAGAAGATCGATGAGCAGTTGCTCGAGCCAGCGCAAATATTTGTGCAAATCCTGGCCACACCGCCGCAGGTCGATAATCGGATAACCCATCAATTGACCCGGCCCGTGATACGTCGCCTGGCCGCCGCGATTGATCGAAAAAACTGGATGCGGCAAATGCGCACCGCCTAATTCGCCACCGCGAATCCCTCCTCTGGCGGACAAACTGGACCGATCAGGCGTGCGCCCGATGGTGTAAACCGGCTCGTGTTCGAGAAGAAGCAGCTGGTCGTCAAACGACGCGTTCTCCCTTTTTTTTGCGGCGAGTTCTTCCTGCAAGGCGAGCGCACGTGCGAATTCCATTCGGCCGAGCCAGCGCACATTGAGATGGCCAGCGACATTCATATTTGCATTCCTTGCGGAAGACCACGCGCTGCTGCTTCCTGCACGCGCAGATGAGTAAGAGCGATTGCCAGCGCGTCCGCGGCATCGGCATCCGGTGTTTCGGTAAGCCCAAGCAGCGCGCGCACCATGAACGCGACCTGATTTTTTCCTGCTGCGCCGCGCCCGACTGTCGATTGCTTGATTCGTTTCGGCGGATATTCGAATACCGGCAATCCGTTTTCGGCGGCAGCCAGAATGGCCGCGCCACGCGCCGCGCCGAGGATGATCGCGGTCTTATAGCTCTGCACGTAAATGACCGATTCCAGCGCGCAACAATCCGGTCCGTGCTCGCGAATTAGTTCAACAACCCGATCACGGATGCACACCAGACAGGAGGAAGGACGTATCGCGCTTTTGTTGTGAATTGTTCCGAAATAGAGAGACTGCGGTTTGCCGCTATTTGCGTCCACGATTGCCACACCCGTGTTGCGCAAAGAGGGGTCGATCGCGAGTACGCGCATTTAGCGCAACGTTAAAATCGACTGCCGCGTGTTCAACACAGAATCGATAAATTCGGTTACGCAGCTTTCAATCATACATTTCAGCTCTGGGGCGGCGACAAAGAAGTCGCGCCTGTCGCGACACGGGCGGCTGCAGTAAGATGAATTGTGCCAAAAAAGTCCAAGCCATCGCGAAGTCGAATCAGTGCCGGTCTGTTGATGTTCCGGCGCAAGAATGACGAAATAGAAGTTCTGCTGGCGCACCCGGGCGGGCCATTTTTCGTCCGTGAAGATGACGGCGTATGGACGATTCCAAAAGGTGAAGCAGCTCCCGGAGAAGATTTACTAACGCGCGCTCAAATTGAATTTGAAGAGGAATTAGGATTTCGTCCCGAAAATGTTCAGCAGTGGATTGAGCTCGGCTGGATCCAGCAAAAAGGCGGCAAGATTGTGCACGCCTGGGCGTTTGAAGGAGATTTGCCGGAACCGTTCGAATGCAAATCAAATCTGTTCGAACTGGAATGGCCGCGGCGCTCGGGGAAATACCAAAGCTTTCCAGAGGTCGATCGGGCGTGCTTCTTTTCCGACAAAGCCGCCAGACGCAAATTAAAGTCCAGGCAGGTTCCTTTTCTTGATCGTTTGCGCGTTGCTCTTGCTGATCGAAACGCGGATCCGACCAGATCGCGAGCGACGATTTCATGAGACCTCGCTCGCGCACTCCGGACGGCGAACTATTCATCGCTCTTCGATCGAACGCTTCTTCAGCCGCTGGTAGTGTCCTAATTGGGATTTAGGCGTTACTTTGATTCCAATAGGTCAGCAGATCGGTTTCAGGGACCGGTGGCGGAGGAGCTGAGGGGCGGCAAATCTTAAGCGGTTTGCCGTTTGCGCAGTTCATCTTTCCATTAAGTTTGAGCAGATCAGAACTGTCGAAGGTGTGCA
>QHQV01000402.1 GCA_003219945.1 Verrucomicrobiota bacterium
CATATCCTCATAGAATAATTGCCCATCGGGGCCAAAAGCCCCTGCGGCCCCTTCTCCGGTCAGTGCGAGTTCACTGAACGATGAAAGCCGTACCGACTTACCGTGTTTTTAGCAATGGAATTTTAGTAAGTCGCTGCATTTCGGTATAAAATTTAGTTGATTGCGAAAGTCGATTCCTTCGTCGTTGAAGGCGGATCTGCCGGCATCGTCGGCGAATCGCCGATAACTCGCGCAGTTTACTCCAGAATGTTTCTTTCATATTTTTCGTGTGCTCTAATTTGGTTTGCTTCGATCTAGAACATTAGTTGAACACGTCCGATCACTTCATCGAATTGGTCTTCGCCAAACTCGGGATTTGCCTGACGAAAATCCGACCAGGTATGGACGTAGTTGACCATGAATTTGAGATCGTCCCCGTGAATGTAGTAGTTGAGGCCGCCCAGGATCGAATAGAGACCGTCATTCCCCTTTTGGCCGGGGTTTAGATACTGCCATTGAACAACAGCCTGCAGTTTCTTCGGAATGAAGTAATAAGCCCCCGTGACATAAAATCCGTCCGTCGTGAAGTTAGAAAACGCCGGAGGCACGCCGTTAACGGTGCGACCTTCGACGTGTTCCTGCAGGTATTCACCGATCAAATCAAACGGCCCCATCCTGAGCCAGGCGTCGACGCTCCACGCCGTTCTTTCATCCGCGCTGGGCAGAACAAAGGGAGAAAGAGACCCGTCGCTGTTCACGAGCAAATTGCTCGATTGCGAGATGTTCACCCCCTGTTCATCTCGGCTGTTGAGCACGTCGCCGCCGAACTTAAGAAAGGATCCCTTTCCAAAAACGTCTTTGAGCGGCTGCAACTCCAGGCGACCGACAAACATAAAGTTGTTGTTATCGTTGACCGTGATGTTGCGGCCGTTGCCGTTGAAAATTCCCGCATAATACGTCAGCAGATCCTTCTGCTCAGGCCAAATGCTGGTGAACGGTTTGCCCCAGAGTTCCGCGCCGATCTGCCGATCTGGCGTGATTGCGCCCGTTGGCAACGTGCGCTCGATCGTTAGGAGGGATGTATCAGGCGTTAGCTGCTCCAGGCCAAATGGCGCTTTGTATTGGCCGATTTTAACTTGTGCCGCTGGAAACTCATGATAGTTGACCCAAACGTCTGTTGCCGAAAAGGCGGTTCGGTTGCCTGAAGTGCCGTCGCTCTGACCAAAGTCGCCTTCTAATTTGAAGTCGAATTGCTCCGCATAATCGCCGGTCAGGTTTAGGCGCGCGCGGCGCAGTCGAAACCGATCTTTTATTGCAGTCTGACCAAACCGCCCTTCAAATGCAGAGACGTCGCCATCCTCAAAATTAATCTGAATGAATCCGCCCAGCACCAGCTTCAATTCAGGTCCACGCTGCTGGACGTAAACGGGCAATTTCTCCTCCACGACTTTTTCGACATACGTTTTCCCTTCTGAGATGATTTTGGTTTTCATCTTGCGCTCGGGGACAACGGCAGCCTGCTTACCCTTCAAGCTGCTAACTTCCGCCTCGAGTTCCGCGTTGCGTTTTTGCAACTGTTCGACTGCGCGTTCGAGCTTCTCCAATCGCTCCGATTCAGAAGCGGTTGCGGCGGCAAGCGGCCCGACCGTGGCTAGCAGCAGTAAGCAAATAACAGAAACAGTTCGAGATGAGTATTTATTGGCTGGCATAGTTTCTCCTAATTCACTGAAGGATTTGGTGGATTGTTGTTGGTTTCGCTCCCTCGCGACCCTGAAAAGCGACTGCGTGCCGCAACTCCTAGCTTGCTGCCAAGCGGCTCCGGTTTTTCGGCGAACACCGCCGCAAGCGGAGTCGATCGGGACAGAAAAGGCGGGGTTACTTTGTCGCGCCGATATTTGCGAAGCGTGATCTCGACGATGTCTGCGAGAGTATAACGATCCAGGATTGTGCTAATGGCGTTTCGGACGTCGAACATCAACATTCGTAGTCCGCAGTGATTCTCGTCAGGGCATGAGCAGCGAGCGTAAGACGTTTGGCTTACGCAGTGGATCGGCGCTAACGGGCCATCGATGAGGCGAATGACGGCTCCGAATTTGATCTGGCTCGTCGGGCGCGCGAGAGAGTACCCGCCGAATTTTCCGCGTCTGCTCGCCACGTAGCCAGCGGATTTAAGTTGCGTAAAAATCTGCTCAAGAAACTTGATCGGCAGTTTTTCCTTTGAGGCCAGCTCGCTGATCTGAAGCATGGGCCATCCGAGCTCGGATGCGATCCCCAGGTCAATGAGCGCGCGCAATGCGTATTCGCCTCGTTTGGAAAGCTTCATTTGTGAGTACCTCAGTGGAATTGCCTCGGAATCGCCAACCTCATCTCATTGTCGTGCACGTGCGGGTTGCGAGAATCTGCTGTGACGAACCAAGCTCGGCCGGCGATCTCGCGGCCGTACGTAAAAACCGTCATGTCGCTCGTGTCCTTCCGGAGCGCGATAGAGTGCGACAGCCAAAAAGGTTAACGCAGACCCGGCAACAAAAAGGGAGCATCCGGCCCCGAGGAGCACTGTTGTTTGGTATTCGATCCAAAGTGCGCCCGCGTAGAATGAGCCCAAGCATATTAATCCAGCTATCCGTTTCATAATGGCGGTTCCTCGTTTTGCTAATGTCTACTAAATTAATAGGATTTGAATACCATACTACGGCAGTAGGAAATAAAAGGTCAAGTATTTTTTTAAATCGGATCGCGAAATGTTTTTGGCGGTACGGCAGCAGCGCTGATGTGCCAGGCTGTGTCCGTCCTCTTTCGAACTGCGTGCTTAGAGATGCGGTTGCTATCCGGTGCCAGTCGCAGTTAAAGAGTCCAAAACTGCCGCTGCAGAACGATACAGACGTTCAACGTCTTCAGGTAATATAGCCGAACCGCCGGTCGAGCTCCCTGATTGCGTCTGCTGCAAATCGTTGGTCCTCGGCCGAAAGGTACTCGCTATAGCCGCCTACCTTCCCGCGACGTACCTTGAACGATTCTGGATCACGCACATCGCCCGGATGCAGAATGTTTGAATCAAACGCGCCAGCCGCCTCGAGCTTTTGCATGTTCTCGAACCGGGAAAACTCGAGCGCCTCCTGGAAGATATTCGCATCCGGCGATGCTTCACCAAGCACTGCAAGCAAATCACGGAAATTCTCGGCCGGCGAGGCGCGCAGTGCTTCGTATCGGACGAGGATAAAATTGTTGCGCTTAGAGAACTCGCTGAGCCAATCGTTCATCGTACTGATGATGGCGCGCATGCCAAAATTTTCGTCCCGCAACATTTCACTCACGGACTTTTGTCTGAGCTTAGCCGGCGCGTTTGGATCGCGTCTTGTCAGCTGCAAGTAAAGAGAAACAAAACAATCACGCGGATCTCGAGCCAGCAGAATAATCTTCGCCCGTTTAAGCTCGCGTCGGGGTACAAGATATTTGCCGCGAACCCTGTCCCAACGATCGCCTTTTGTCCGGTGCTCAAAGAGGTCATGAGAGAACACAACGCGCGGAAAACCGGGTAAATCGTAGCGTCCCGGGCGCAACGTGAACTCAAGGCCGAAGCGTCGGCAGAAGTAAGCGCAAAGAAATGCGCGAAGCCATGTGCGGCCACTCTTCGGGATGGAAAGAATGATGACTTCACCGCCCGAGAGTTCCCGCGCGCGACTGCTGAA
>QHQV01000403.1 GCA_003219945.1 Verrucomicrobiota bacterium
TCTTTTCAACAAGTCCGTCAAACAGAGCCAGCCGTCGCCGTTTCGCCTCGGCATTTTCTAACCGAATCTCGCCCTCTTTGGACGAATGAACTGTCGCTTTGTCGTGGACCATGCCGACGACCACTTCGCAGCCTTCCTGTTGGAGTTTATAAGCGATGGGTAATGCGTCTCCCGAGTAAGTAAATATTCGGTATTTCATTTTCCACGACTGAAGGGTTAGTGGTTGGTCATTGCACGTTCGACGGAATGATTCGCTGTTGGGCTAGTCGTGGGTTCATGATGAATTGTGAAACCGGCACAAATTCACCTACCTACGCGATCGTCGAACCGTTCAAGACAAACCCGATTGGGAGGATTCTTCCAATCGCTATTCTGTTCGACTATCTGCTTGGACCGGTTCTTGAATAAACCTTTCAATGATGCTTAGCAGTTCTTGAATGGCGCGTACTTCTTCTTTGATACTGCGCTGGAGCATCCGAATAAGAGCAACACCTTGCGGCGAAAGCGATTCTTCGCGTAGCAGGAGCTGGAGCACTAACAACGTCGGACCGAGTGGCTCGTGCAGTCGGTGTCTGATAAGCTTAATCACCTCCGACCTCGCAGATCCGCTGTTTGATTCAGCGCACATCGGCGCAGAGTTCTTTTGACCAGAGCGAGCCATTGATTGTCTCCAAACCTTTATTTCGCATGGGAGCCAGCATCGAGACGCTTCTTTGGATCGGAAAAAATCGGGCACCCATAGAAGTTTTTGTAGTTTTTGCCAAAAAACCTTCAGCCGTTGCGGGTTGGACGTCCACTTGCTGGTGACGCCCTGTTGCCGTTGCGCAAATTTCCCAGCGTACTGTAAGCAATTTGCCGCATGCGCGACAAATGGTTGTGGCCGACAAAACTCGTGTCCTCATTCTCGGCGGCGGCTTTGGCGGGCTGTATGCAGCGTTGCAGTTGGAAAAGCTTCGAGACCCGCGGTTTGAGGTGACTGTCGTAAACCGCGAAAACTTTTTTCTCTTTACTCCCATGTTACACGAGATCGCGGCGAGCGATCTGGATTTGACGAATATCGTCAATCCCGTGCGAAAAATGATTCGCCGCGCGATTTTTTCTGTGGCGACGTGGACAAGATCGACATCGAGAGCAAACAAGTGGTGGTCTCACACGGCTTCGATCGACACTCACATACGCTCGAATATGACCATCTCGTTCTCGCGCTCGGCTCTGTAACGAATTTCTTCAATCTTCCCGGTGTCGCCGGAACGCGCCCTGACGATGAAGTCGCTCGGCGATGCAATCCAATTGCGCAATCGCCTGATCGCGCACCTTGAAGAAGCTGACACCGAATGCGCGCGAGCGGAACGCCCACCGCTATTGACCTTCGTCATTGCCGGCGGCGGCTTTGCCGGTGTCGAAACCGTCGCGAGCATGAACGATTTTCTGCGCGATGCCATTCCATTCTACCCCAACCTCAGAGAAGATATGCTACGGCTCGTGCTGGTTCATCCTGGCGAATTCATTTTGCCGGAACTCGGGGGAAAGCTTGGTCGTTATGCGGACAAGAAGGTGCGCGCTCGCGGCGTGGAGATTTTCTCGAAATCAAAAGTTGCAGCGGTGATGCCGCGCGAAATCGAACTGACAAACGGAGAAAAGATCATCAGTTCTACATTGGTTTGGACAGCAGGTACATCACCAAACCCAATCCTGGATTTTGTCGCGTGTGCCAAGGAACGCGGTCGAATCAAAGTGAATCCGCATCTCGAGGTCGAGGGGCCACGACGGCCTTTGGGCGCTGGGCGATTGCGCGCTGGTCCCAGATCCCGCCACCGGTGACTTTTGTCCGCCGACTGCGCAGCACGCGTCACGCGAAGGTAAAGTTCTCGCCATAACATCATCGCGAGTGTCGATGGCAAACCGAAGAAACCATTCAAATTCAAAACGCTTGGACAGCTCGCAGCGATCGGTCGCCGTACCGGTGTGGCGCGGATCCTGGGCGTGAATTTTTCCGGATTTATCGCATGGTTTCTCTGGCGCGGTATTTACTGGAGCAAACTGCCGCGCGCGGAAAAGAAAGTGCGTGTGGCGATCGATTGGGCGTTGGATGTCTTTTTCTCGAAAGATTTCGTGTAGTATCTGGATCAACGCGCGCTGGCCGCATCACTGACTGAAACCGGCGCGGCACCGTGGAATCGCGACCAACTTTCGGATCCAAGCAAAAGAAACGATCGCACCCCTGCCTGAGCAACCAATTGGAGCCCATACGCCATGAAGACAACTACTGAGCCAACCACAACACGATCCTTTCTTGGTGTTCTTCTGGTCGGCATCGTCGCCGGCGTGCTCGCGGGCATAGCTATGCTCGTCACGATGGGCATTTTGCGTCTGGCGTTCGGTTGGCCGACGCCTACCGAGCTAATTTTTGATCGGCTCTTTCCGTTCCTCACGGTCGAGTTCTTCATCAGCTCGCTGGTGAAAGCCAGTGGTTACACGCCACTGAAATTGCAAGGTGTTTATGGCGCGCTGGCCGGACAAGTGGCCGTCGCAGCCATCGGCGGAGTTATTTACTCATGGTACCTGAATCGAGTCGAGCGGCGTCAGCATTGGGACAACGCAAATCATGGAAT
>QHQV01000256.1 GCA_003219945.1 Verrucomicrobiota bacterium
GCAGTTTTCTTTGCTCTTGAAGCACGCAAGGACACAGCCTCAAAATGACTGGTGTGATTTATCACGGTTTTCCCAAGCGGTTGCATCACGTCGTACCGCATTGGATCAAACCCGGCGCGCTGTTTCACATTTGCGTTGCTCTCGATCGTGAGAAAAAACAACGCCTGTTCACCGAACCTGTTCTCGCACTAAGACTTCTTGATTCCGCAAAGTTTTACGAAGATCAGCAGCGGTAGCACGCCACATTTCGGGTGCTAACGCCTGATCATTTGCATGCCAATTCTGTCGTTTGCACGCGATCAATCATAAGCCGCATCATCGGCGATTGGAAGCGTTTTGCTACGCGAAAGAACAGAGTCGTTTGGTAAGAGGGATATTTCGACCACCGTTTGCGACCTGAAGCAGGGCGAGCAACTCTCGGCAAAATTGAATTACATTCGACACAATCCTGTTGCCGATGACTTCTGCGACAAGCCTGAGAAATGGCCATGGATGATCGATCCATTCGGCTAAGGTGGATCGGCTTCTTGGAAGATGATGCCATTAAGCCCACCGCAGGCACAAACTTTTCGATGGATCGCCTTCTCGCAAGCGATGCCCTGCAAGCCCCCGCAGGCGCAAACCTGTCAACGCCCGGAGGTCGCGTTCCAGCCTTTCCTAACACGCCCGGAGTTGCATTCCATGTTTAATCGCCGCTTGTGTGATGCGTCGGCTCACCCTAACGTAAACAGGGCCCATGGCCGCAAAGCGAAAAGCGATATCCAGAGCGTCCCCCTCGCGAAAAAAGACGAGTGGCACAGAATCCACGCGCTCAAAACCGGCGGTAAAAGCAACAGCAAGACCAGCCAGGCGCAGCCGCGATAAATCAAACCTGATCTGCCCGATGGTTGGCATTGGCGGCTCAGCCGGCGGATTCGAAGCGACGATGGAATTGCTGCGGCATCTGCCAACGAAAAATGGAACGGCGTTCGTAGTTGTCCAGCATCTCGATCCTCATCATGCCAGTAAACTGGCCAGCTTGTTAGGCAGAGCCTGCAGAATGCCGGTAATCGAGGTCACAAAGAGAATCAAACCGCAGGCAAATACGGTTTATGTCCAGCCAGCAAGCAAATGCGTGATCGTCAAAAATGGTTCGCTCGTTCTCGTTCACCGAACTCAGAAACTCAATGTGACCATTGATCACTTTTTTGAATCGCTCGCCGAAGCATGCGGCAGTCGCGGGATTGGTGTGCTTCTCTCCGGCACGGGCAATGATGGCACCGCCGGTTTGCGCGCGATCAAAGTGGCAGGCGGGTTAACGTTCGCGCAGGATGAGCAGAGCGCGAAATTCGCGGAGATGCCACGCAACGCCATTCGGTCTGGCTTCGTCGATTCAGTGAAGTCACCGCGCGAGATCGCGCGCGACATTCATCAGCTCGTCGAGCATCCTTACCTTCGGCGACCGCTGACCGAAAGCGAGGCTGAGCAAGCAGGCAAGTCGGAGTACGAGAAGGCGGACGATCTCGGCCGCATTTTTTTGTCACTGAAAAAGCAGACGGGCATCGATTTCAGCAATTACAAGTTCGCCACGCTCAACCGCCGCATCCAGCGCCGCATGGCTCTACGCGGGATAAACAAACTGAACCAATACGCGCGTCTTTTGCGCGGCAACGCCGAAGAAGTCGAAGCGCTGTTCGACGACCTGCTCATCAACGTGACGCGGTTTTTTCGCGATCCCAAGCTCTTCACCGCACTGCGCAAGCGCTTTTTGCCGGCCATCCTTAGAAAAAAGAGCCGTCATGGGGAACTGCGCGTCTGGGTACCAGGCTGCGCTACAGGCGAAGAGGTTTATTCGTTTGCCATTTGTATTCTCGAAACCCTGGGGCAACGCGCATCGGAAATGCGTATCCAGATCTTCGGAACCGATTTGAGTGAAGCCATGGTCGATCATGCCCGCGCAGGAATTTATTCCAGCGCAATCGAGAAAGACGTTGGCCCGGCGCGTTTGAAACGCTTTTTCGAAAAGCGCGATAGCTCTTATCAGATCAGCCGGCGTGTGCGGGACATCTGCACGTTTGCACGACAGAACGTGATCACCGATCCACCCTTTTCACGGCTCGATCTGATTAGTTGCCGCAACGTCCTTATTTATCTTTCACCGCAAGTGCACAAGCGCTGTATCCCGCAATTTCATCATGCGCTCAATCCAAGCGGCTATTTAGTTCTTGGGTCGGCCGAATCGATCGGCACGTTCGACGAACTTTTCGATGTGGCGGACAAGAAGAACAAAATTTACGTGAAGAAAGTGCTCCGCACACCCCGGCCAGCCGACCTGATCAGGTATGAGGGACCGCTTTTCGGGTCAACCACAAGATCAACATCGATCGACGCGACCGCATTTAGCGCCCAATTGTTGCAAGCAGCCGATCACATCATGCTTGGCGCATTCGCGCCGGCCGCCGTCGTGATTGATCACGACATGCGCGTGCAACAGTTCCGTGGCCAGACTGAGGCCTTTCTTCAGCACTCTGCAGGCCCCGCCACACTCAATCTCATGCAAATGGTGCGGCCAAATCTAATGGCCGATGTGCGTAATGTGATCCGGCGTTCCCTAAAAACAAACAAACCGGCCCGGAAAGAACGTTCTGCAATCAAATTCAACGGCAAAACACGAGAGATCAACATCCAGGTTGTGCCGTTTAAAGCTCCCATGCACGACAAACCCTGGCTACTGGTCATCTTTGACGAGACGACACGCACGAACAGACCAGGTAAACTGTCTCAGCCGCTAGGCAAAACGGCCTCGCAACGCGAGATCGGACAGCTGCGCCGGGATTTGGCGGCAACCAAGGAATCGTTGCAGGCCATTATTGAAGAACAGGAAGCCACAAACGAGGAGCTGAGGTCGGCCAACGAAGAGATCGAATCGAGCAACGAAGAATTGCAATCCACCAACGAAGAGCTGGAGACGGCGAAGGAAGAACTGCAGTCAACGAATGAAGAGCTGGTTACGCTGAACGAGGAACTGAGCAATCGCAATCTCGAGATGATGCAGATGAACAACGATCTGAATAATCTGCTGGCCAGCATTCAATTGCCAATCATAATGGTGGACAACAATTTGTTAGTGCGGCGTGCCACACCTGCCGCCCGCCGCGCTTTCAATACGTTGGAGAGCGATGTCGGGCGGCCGATCAGTCATTTGAAACCAAACATCCATGTCCCCGATCTGGAAGATCTCCTCCGGCAAGTCATTAGAACACTGGTCATGTATGAACGCCGAGTGACTGACAACGGGGGTCGGCATTATTCGCTCCGCGTCCGCCCTTACCGCACAGCCGACAACAAGATCGACGGGGCCGTCATTACGCTCGTCGATATCGATGAAAAAGAGGAACCCGATGGCAGCAAAGCAGCCAATGCAGAGAAACAATTCTCGCGGCGCAAATAGGAAGCGATCACCCGGTCGCAAAATCGTGGCACGGGCCGGCGCGCGCATCAATCGGTCGGCGATGAAAGGAAGGAAGGCGACTCGCGAGGCCGCAAACCGGCTCTTAAGCCATCGCGCAAACGGTGCCAACGGCAGGAACGGTGCCCCGTCGAAATCAGTACCGCCGCTGACGTTTCAACAATCCCGCATCGCACTGGAACAGGCAAACCAGCGGTATGTCGATCTTTTCGATTTTGCTCCGATCGGTTACGTCACGTTCGATCGCGTTGGCCGGATTGAAGAAATCAATTTCGAAGCAATTCGTCTGCTCGACCGCTCGCGTAGGCAATTGGTTGGCCTGACGTTCGCTATCTGCGTCGCGGCAGAGAACGTGGACCGGTTTTTGGTTCATCTCTCCAAGTGCCGTTCGTCAAAAGGTCCGGTGCTGACTGAGTTGCGCCTGCGGCGGATGAATGGTGAGACGTTTCCAGTGCTGTTGTCAAGCACAGCCACGTCTGCCTTGATGAAAGATGGTGCGCGTCTCTACCAGACAGCAATTATCGATCTGACACAACGCAAACGTTCCGAGCAGGCGCTGCGTGAAAAAGAAGCCGAGCTCGAGCTAATCGTCACCCAAACGCCGTTCATGTTGACGCGCTGTAGCCGCGATCTGCGCTACCGCTATGTCAGTCGTGCGTATGCGAAAATGGTCGGCCAGAGGCCGGAACAACTCGCCGGCAAATCGATCGCTGAAATCCTCGGGCCAGAAGGTATGGCAGCAATTCGTCCGTACATCGAGCGCGTGTTGTCCGGTGAGACCGTCAGCTACGAGATGCTTGTTCCATTCAAGGAGGCGGGGGCGCACTATCTGAGCGCAGCGTATGTCCCCGACAAGAACGAACGAGGAGAAATTGTTGGTTGGTTCGCGTCGATGTCTGATATCAGCGAGCGCAAAAGAGCCGAGGAAAAGATCGCCGAAGCGGCGCGGCAACAGGCGTCCTTATATCGGCTAGCGCAAAGCTGGCAGAACGCAAAATCCCTGGATGACGTCTACGCTGCGGCATTGGACGCAATCACATCAGCCCTGCACACCGACCGCGCATCCATTCTGCTTTATGATGGCGAGCAGGTGATGCGTTTTGTCGCCTGGCGCGGGTTGTCCGCGAAGTATCGCAAAGCCGTTGAAGGTCATTCGCCCTGGAAACCGGGCACGAAAAACCCGCAGCCGGTGTGCATTTCGGACGTCAACCACGCCGAGCTTCCGAAATCTCTGAAAGCGGTGATTCGCGCAGAAGAAATTCGTGGGGCCGCATTCATCCCCTTGGTCATCGAAGGTAAGTTAGCGGGCAAGTTCATGATGTACCATCGAGTGCCGCATCTCTTCACCGACGCCGAGCTTGACCTCGCAATGACCATCGCGCGGCAGTTGGCGCAGGCCATTGAACATGAAAAAGATCAGGAAGCCTTACGAGAAAGAGAGAGGGAACTCGCACGCGAGCTGCAGGATCAAAAACAACTGCAAAAAATCAGTAGCCAATTGATCACGCAGCAGAAGATCGAAACGATCTACACGCAAATTTTGGAGGCGACTGCGACGCTGTTGCGCTCGGACTGCTGTAGTATGCAAATGGTTCTTCCGAAAACCGGCGAACTCCTGTTGCTTGCGCAAAAGGGATTCGTCCCAGGATCGGCAAACGGCTGGCAGCGCATTACTCGCAAAGGCGGCACAAGCTGCGCTGAAGCATTCCGGCGCGGCGAACGAGTGATCGTGCCGGACCTTCAGCGGTGCCGTTTCGTAAAAGAGAACGATTTAATTTTGTATCGAAAGTCGGGGATTCGTTCAGTGCAATCGACGCCATTGTTCTCCCGGGCGGGCGAGCTGGTCGGCATGATATCGAACCACTGGCGAAATGTGCACGAGCCTTCGACACGCGAGCTGCGTTTGCTGGACGTGCTGGCGAGGCAGGCCGCTGACCTGATCGAGTCGAAGCGCGCCGACGATGAGGTGAGAGAATCCGAGGCACGCATGCGCGCAACCGTCGAGCAAGCTACAGCGGGCGTGGCGCGCAGTGATGTAGACGGGCGGATCATTTTCGCAAACCAAAAGCTATGTGAGATGCTCGGTTACACGGAATCGGAGTTGATCGGCAAAACCATCGGTGACGTGACTCACCCCGATGATTCGAAGGAAAACATCGGTCTCTTTAGGCAATTGGTTCGCGACGGCAAACCGTTCGAAATGGAAAAGCGTTATGTTCGAAAAGACGGCTCCATTCTCTGGGGACACGTAAGTGTTTCGCCGGTGCGAGACGCTACCGGCAAGATACAGTCCGCCGTAGCGGTGGCGGTCGATGTTACGGCGCGCAAAGAGGCCGAGGCGGAATTGCAAAGATCAAATGAACTACTGGAGCGACGCGTTCGCGAGCGGACACGCGAACTGCGGAAAACAAACGCGCAACTCGAAAGCGAGATCCAGCGCCGCAAAGGGCTCGAAGGAGAAATCCTCTCGGTCAGCGATCGCGAGCAGCAACGACTAGGACAGGAACTGCACGACGGTCTGTGCCAGCATTTGACTGCCGTGGCGTTTATGACGCGCTCGATCGCCTTGCGCCTGAGAGATCATCGGGTAATCGACGCAGCCGACATCGAGAAAGTCGCCGAACTCGTCAATACAGCCGCCGTCGACACACGCAATCTTTCTCGCGCGCTGCACCGCGTGGATGTGGATGCAGCCGGCCTCATCGTTGCACTGCAAGATCTTGTTGACCGGGAAATTTGGAGGACGCCCTGCCGGCTGGAAGTGAAACCGTCGTTTCAAATCAACGATGACGCGGCCGCAGCGCATCTGTACCGAATTGCGCGCGAAGCGGTTATTAACGCCAATAAACACGCTAAGGCGCGCCAAATCGTGGTGAGGCTGGAGCGAGTCCGCAAGGAAATGATGTTGCGTGTGATTGATGACGGGGTTGGATTTCCGAAAGATCTCAACCCACAGCAAGGCCTCGGTTTTCATATCATGAACTACCGGGCACAGTTGATAGCCGGCCGCTTGGAAATTGATTCTCCACAAACAGGGGGCACACGCGTGTCCTGCTATTGGCCGGTTGATGAACCGCGGTCGCGTAAATCGCCAAACGGCCATCCGTCGGCAGCAGGCATGCGAAAATGTTCAAAGTCGCGAGTCTTCCCCAGCGATTCAACTTTGCAACATCTGGCGCGGCAGGGAGCCGCGAATGCGTAGAAGAGATCAAGAGGTTTTGATTCTCGTCCTCGATTATGCTGCAACAGAGCCAGCCCTCGAAGCCGATGAGTGCCACGCGATCCATGAATAAGAACCCGAAATGCGATTCGCCGGAAGCAAAACGGATCGTGATTGTGGATGATCACCCGCTCTTTCGGAAGGGACTCCAGGAACTGATTCATTCCGATGCGTCGTTCGCGGTTTGCGGCGAGGCCAGCAACGCCTCTGAAGCCATGGAAGTGATCCGCAAACTGCATCCCGATCTGGCGATCGTGGATCTCAGTTTGCCCGGCGCCAACGGCATTGAGTTGATCAAGAATGTTCGCGCGGAGTATCCGAAGCTGCCGATTCTGGTGCTCTCGATGCACGACGAATCGCTCTACGCATTACGGGCGATGCGGGCTGGCGCCGACGGCTACGTGATGAAACACGAAGCGATGGCAAATGTGGTGCAGGCAATCCATGAAGTGTTTAACGGAAGACCGTATCTCAGCCCGGCCATGGCTGCGCAGGTCATCACGAAATTCGCTCATCGCCAGGCCGAAGGCGAGGTGGACGCCGTCGAGAGACTAAGCGATCGCGAACTCGAAATCCTCGAGCTGATCGGCAAAGGCAACGAAGTGCGCCAGATCGCCAAGCTGTTGCATCTCAGCCCCAAGACCGTGGAAACGCACCGGGCGCACATCAAAGATAAACTCGACCTGAACAACTCGCGCGAAGTCGCCCGCTTCGCCCTGCAATGGCTCCAAGCCCGGGGGGCGTAAGAATTACTTAAATCAACATCGAAGATCGAACGACTTGCTCGTCCACCGACAAGTCGAATCACAATTGGAACCCGCTAAAAGGGCTTTTGCCCGCTCTTCGCGAAGACACCGGCTTTAAAAGCCGGTGCTAATGAAAAAAATCGTAGCCGGTTGACTCCTCGGGTCGGGATCACCTAACGACCTCCTTCTCATTAACACGGCCTTTAGGCCGGTGCTACCGGCCGCTGCACGTCGTTAGCCGTTTTAACGGCCTTCTTCGTCGCGCCAGCGCAATCCGTGCCGATCGATGAATTCTCGCAATTCCTCTGTGAACGTGCGTTGGCGATGGTGTTCTTCCTGATCCGCGATGTATCGCATTACTACGTCGACATTGGAATGCGATATCGAGAACGCCCCATAGCCTCTGCCCCAAGCAAATTTTCCCGCAATGATGTGATTTGAATTAGTCCAGTGGGAGGAACTCCCTTTTAGTAATTGCACGGCCTTTTCAATTGAAAATGCGGTCGGAAGATCAATCAGCGCATTGACATGATCGGCATTCACATAATTTACTTTGGGGTAAATGCCCTCTTTGTCGGCGTACTCCTCGAGGAAGCAAGATACAGACGCTGCAGCTCTCTTGTTCAGCACTCTTTCGCGATTCAATGTCGCTCAAATCAGGTGAATCCAGCAGCGAGAGCACGAATGCACAGACATGGTGATGGGACCATAAGCCGTTGAAACGGCTGATGCCCATTCTTCGCTCCGACACCGGCTTAAAACCCGGTTAATGAGAGAATGTGCGGTTTGGGTGTTTGTAGCCAATGCACGGCGCGCAATTAGGAAGATTTGGACCGAGACCGCCGCTACAGGCACTCCAAATCGCAACCGCTGTGTCGCCCAGGGAAAATTTATTCAATGTGACGCCTCAATGCTATTCTTTGACGCATTGAGATAACTGGCCGCACCGCGGATCTCACAGGCAGTTGATTTAAACGTCGATGCGGCGACACCGGTCACGAACGCACATTTTTCTGATTAACACCGGCCTTCAGGCGGGTGCTCACCGCTGCAGCAACTCGCAAGCCGTTTCAACGGCTTCCCCGCAGGGTCACACTTTCACTTTGTTTCACGCTCAGCGGGCGCATATTTCACGAGATGACCACTACCACACGCGACGCAGTTGAAGAACTGCTTCAGACTTATGGCGAGACCGGCGGAATAAATTATCTGGCCGCTGCCGCTTCTCTGCCCTCGCGTCTGTCCATTGAAGCGGCTTGTACCGAGCTGATGAGCCTAATGTTTCCCGGTTTTCGCAGTGAAGCGCTCGTGAGCTCAGAAGATCTCGCCGATACTACGCGCATTCGCGTCAGACATTTGCATGCCCGACTCAAAACTGAAATTTGCAGAAGCTTCGGCAAAATTCCTCCTGATGAGGCAACGGAAGCAAAAGCCGAGGAAGTGTTGACGGAGTTTTTCAAGCAGTTGCCCTCGGTGCGCCGCATGCTTTGGACGGACATCGATGCCGCTTACGAAGGCGACCCGGCCGCCACCACTTACGAGGAAATCATCCTCGCTTATCCGGCGCTGGAGGCGATCGCTATTTATCGAATGGCGCATCTGCTCTACGGGAAGGTGCCGCTGATTCCGCGCATCATGACCGAGTGGGCGCACAGCCGCACGGGGATCGATATTCATCCTGGTGCGGAGATCGGCTCGCATTTCTTCATCGACCACGGCACGGGAGTGGTCGTTGGCGAGACGACGCAGATCGGGTCGCACGTGAAACTTTACCAGGGCGTCTCCTTCATCGCGCGCTCGCTCGGGGCCGGACAAGCGTTGCGTGGAAAAAAACGCCACCCGACAATCGAAGACGGCGTCTGCATTTACGCCGGAACCACAATCATGGGCGGCGACACGGTGATTGGCGCGAATTCGACGATCGGCGCCAACGTCTTCCTGACAAAAAGCATTTCACCGCATTCGCTCGTCTACTACGAAGAAAAAGAAGTTCGTGTCGTGCCGAAACGAAAACGCGAGTCCGCAACCGCACGCGATGAATTTCAGAAATGACTGTCTGGGGAGCGCACGCGTCCGCGTGCTGGCGATGGCACCCTCGCCATCGCGAACTTTTTTCCATCACGAGCGCGAGCAAAAGGAAGAGGAAGTACTGATGATCTATCTCGATTACAACGCCACCACACCGTTATGCGATGCAGCGCGCGAGGCGATGCTGCCATATCTCAATCGGCATTTTGGCAATCCATCCAGTATCCATGCCGCTGGCCGCGCAGCTCGCGCCGCAATTGACGACGCTCGCGACAAGCTGGCCGCGCTCCTGCATGCAAAACCTGGCGAAATCATTTTTACCGGCGGCGCAACCGAGTCATGCAACCTGGGCGTGCTCGGTCTGGCGCGGTGTGCATCTTCACGTGGCGGCCACATTATCTCGAACAAAGCCGAACATCACGCGGTGCTGAACGCAGTGGAACATCTTGAGAATCGCGAAGGTTTTGAAGTGACCTGGCTCAATGTTTCCAAAACCGGAATGCTCGATCTCGATCAGCTCGCCAATTCGATTCGGCCTGAGACCAAACTCGTCTCGATCATGACTGCGAATAACGAAACGGGTGTCATCCAGCCGATGCGCGAAATTTCACAGATATGCCGCGATCGCGGCGTGTTGCTTCACAGCGACGTGGTCCAGGCGTTCGGCAAACTGGACATTGATGTCTCGTTAGTCGATGCGGGCAGTTTTGCGGCGCATAAATTTTACGGCCCCAAAGGAACGGGATTTCTGTTCTTGCGGAGCGGTTTGCCGATTGAGCCAATCATGTTCGGTGGCGCGCACGAAAACCAGCGGCGGCCCGGGACAGAAAATGTCGCCGGAGTCGCGGGAATGGCTGCGGCCGCCGAGTGGGTTTTGCACGACGCCGACGCGGAGAGGCAACGCCAAGCGCAATTGCGTAATGATTTCTGGACGCGCATCGAAAAGGTTTTCGCGGACACGCAGCAAAATGGCGACCCAGCTCATCGGCTCGCCAACACGCTCAACGTAAGTTTCATCGGCGTTGATTCCGAAACGATGTTGATGGCTCTGGATTTGGAAGGCGTTTGCGCGTCGAGCGGTTCGGCCTGCATGGTTGGCTCGGTGAGGGCGTCGCATGTTTTGCTCGCCATGGGATTGCCAATGGAAAGCGCCAGATCGGCGATTCGTTTTTCGCTTGGCAGACGGACGACTGCGGAAGAAATTGCTAATGCTGCCGATGCACTTGAGCGAATCGCGAAGCGAACGAAAGAAGCCCGCGAATATGCCCTCGCTTAGGCAGCTCGAGTTCGCGTTCCGTAGCACAGACATCGCTGTGGGGCCACCGGGCGCCTCGCCTGGCGAATTGATAATCGAACCTGCAGGCAAGATGTTTGCTCGCTATACAGTCGAGACGGCTGTGCTATTGCAAACAAAAGGTCGCCAACTCTTGTGTTCGTTAGGCGCGAAACGAATCGCAACAGAACTTCGCGTTGAATGGAATTCCCGTCTCAAAACCGCCGCGGGCCGCGCTGATTATCGCCAGAAATTGATTTCGCTAAACCTGAAACTGGTTGAGCATCCCGCGGAAATTGATCGCACGCTGCGGCACGAGCTTGCTCACATCCTCGCGCAATTCCGACAGAAGAGTCGGCGGCAGATTGCGCCGCACGGCCCTGAGTGGCAGCAGGCTTGTCGGGATTTGGGAATCGCGGACGAGAAGCGCTGTCATACGTTACCCTTTCCGCCGAAGCGTTATGCGCCGCGTTTCATCTACCGTTGCCCGAATTGCCGGCGCGATTTCCCTCGCGTACGGAAGGTCAGGCGCACAGTCGCATGTCTCGCCTGTTGCCGCGCCCATAACTGCGGCGAATTTGATATTCGTTTTTGTTTGAAGCTGCTGACCGTGTAGCGGCATTTGTGTCAAACGTCGGAGCTCGCGGCACGAGCGCCTCTACAATTCTCGGCGGCCGATTTATGCGCTTCTGCCCGCTCATTCGACCCCGGTGTGGTGAACGGAAGGGACGCATCCGCGAGCGTTATGTGTTTCCGGATCAAAGGCTAAACGTTACTTTCGTCGCTTTACCATCAGGAGCAGGAAATGCTAAATATATCTGGCTTTAAGAAATTATCGATCTGCGAAGCATCTCATTGACGACAGTTATGAGAATACTCGCGAGCCAAATTGCTAAGGAA
>QHQV01000404.1 GCA_003219945.1 Verrucomicrobiota bacterium
AAAGGCCGAGCGAACTCCGCCTGTTTAGTAACCCTCGGCACCGTAAAGATTTACCTCGCGGGTGAAACCCGTTGTGGGGGTCTAGCTCTCTTCGGGAGTCAACGTTTTGCAGCAAACGCAAACTGCGTATAATCGTTTCAAGTTTCCAGAAAGATCACCGAAAGCGATCAAGCGACAGTAAATGACCCCTTTTCTACGAAAATTGCTTGGCCAAAACTGGCTTCTATTACTGATCATGCTGGGGCTCGCCGTTTTTGGCGTCGTGGCGATCTACAGCGCGACGTCGACGCGCAGCGATCCGTATGCGGCCGACTTCTGGCGGAAACAAGCGAACTGGGTGGCCGTCGGTGTCTTCGCGTTCATGGTGACCAGTTTGGTTCACTATCGGTGGATTCGTTGGGGCGCCCTGCCGATGTACTTGGCTGGCATTGTGTTTCTGATCCTGACCAAGTTTATCGGGGTCAAAGTTTATGGAGCGCGCAGCTGGCTGCATCTGGGACCAATCAATTTTCAGCCCGCGCAGCTTGCGGTTGTAGCAGGGATTATGGTGTTGGCGCTGTTCCTGACTCAGTTTCGCCAAATGCATCCGGCACTACGATTACTGCTCTCCGGAGCGATCGCGGGTGCGCCATGTCTTTTGATCCTCATGCAACCAGACTTGGGAGAAGTCATTATTTGGGTCCCTGTGATGTTTGCATTGTGGTTCGTCGCCGGTCTGCCATTGCGGTACTTGGTTTGCATCATTCTCATCGCAATCGCGTTCATCCCGATTGCCATTAATTTCGGCCTTAAACCGTACCAGCAACAGCGGATCACCGCCTTTACCCATCCCGACATCGACAAGCAGGGTTCGGCGTGGGCGATTAACCAATCGCTGATTGCGATTGGCTCAGGAGGCTGGTCCGGAAAAGGGTTCAAAGCGCCGAATACCCAAATCGAACTCGGGTTTCTGCCGGCGACAGCGGTGCATAATGACTACATTTTCGCGGCTGTCGGCGAGCAATGGGGATTCGTCGGCGGAATAATTCTCATCGGTGCGTTCGCCTTGCTCCTGATGACGTGTCTTTTCATCGCGTTTTTCGCCGGAGACCAATTGGGTCTTCTTCTCGTCATAGGCGTCACTGCGCTTATCTTCACGCACATCTTCCAAAACGTAGGAATGACAATCGCAATGCTGCCAATCACCGGCGTGCCATTGCCGTTGATCAGCTATAGCGGCTCGTTCGTCCTCGTGATCATGTTCGGCCTGGGCTTGGTAAACAGCGTCTGGATCCATCGCAACGTTCCCGCACAACGGGACTGAGTAGGACGCGACTGCGTCATGTTGGAGGCCTGGTCCTGCCGAAACGATTTACTTTGGCGAGTGCTTGCCTGTAGAGTCGGGCCGCGCAGAGATGGATGCCGATTACAAGGTCAAGCTCGAGGTCTTCGAAGGTCCGCTCGACCTGTTGCTGTACCTGATCAAACAGGAGGAAATCGATATCTACGATATTTCGCTCGAGCGGATCACCAGCCAGTACCTCGAGTATCTCCAATCGTTTAAAGAGCTGAACATTGAGCTGGCGGGCGAATTCATCGTGATGGCGGCCAATCTCATTTACCTAAAGAGCCGAAGCCTGCTGCCGCGCGATCAACAGCCTCCCGAAGAAGATGCCGCGGAGGACGACCCTCGTTGGGAATTAATTCGGCAACTGATCGAGTACAAAAAATTCAAGGAGGCCGCCGCGGAGCTCAATCTACGTGCGCTGGAACAAGAGAGGATCTTCATCCGAGAAGCCGGATCGTCGCCGGATCTGCAGGAACACTTGCGCCTGGGCGAAGTCGGAATTTTCCAGCTAATCAGCGCGTTCCAAACCGTGATCAAACGAATGGAAGCGCGCCAGGACACGCAGGAAATTTTCAGCGAACGTTTCAGTGTGTCGGAAAAAATCGATTCGATTTTGCAGCGCGTCGCAACCGGCACTCGCTTCCGTTTTTCCGACTTGTTTGGCGGCGCTGCATCCAGAATCGAAGTGGTTGTCACCTTTCTCGCGCTCCTCGAACTAATCAGACTGAAGCAAGTCCGGGCCTTTCAGGAAAACGTGTTTGACGAGATTGAAATCACAGCCGCGTAGGAGCACAGCCATCTCGGCTATAAGGCCGCCGGGCATCTTGTCCGCCACAGGAGGGATTCGCCATGGCGAACCTGCCGAAATTTACGTGCCGGCGTTCTAAACCATGCCGCGAATTTTGATCGCAGGGTGTGGTTACGTCGGAGAGGCGACCGCCGATTTGTTTCATTCTGCCGGCTGGGAGGTCGAAGGCTGGGTACACTCGCAGGAGTCGGCAGCGCGATTATCGGCAAAGCCGTACCAAGTTGGCTTGGTCGACATCTCACAACGCGATGAGATTGCCGAGCAAACGGAAGCATTCGATGCAGTGATCCATTGTGCCAGCTCGCGTGGCGGTGATGCGGAAGCCTATCGTCAGATTTACTTCGAGGGCGCGCGCAATCTTCTCAACAATTTTCCACCAGCGAAAATCCTTTTCACCAGCAGCACCAGCGTGTATGCGCAGCGCGACGGCTCGTGGGTAACCGAAGAGAGCGAGACAAAACCCCTCCGGGAGACAAGTCGGATCCTTTTAGAAGTGGAAAACTTAATCCTCGAAAAATGCGGGATAGTAGTGCGCCTCGCCGGGATCTACGGGCCGCAACGTTCGGCGCTGTTAAGCAAATTTCTAAACGGCACAGCAACCATCGACCCGCAAAGCGACCGCTTTGTTAATCAGGTACATCGGGACGACATCGCGTCCGCGCTCTTTTGTTTGTTGAACCACGAAGCACAGAACTCCGCACAGATTTACAACGTCGTCGACGACCAACCTATTTTGCAGAGCGAATGCTATCGCTGGCTTGCCCAGAGGCTGAATCGATCTCTTCCGCCAATCAGAAAATCCGAGCAACCTCGCAAACGCGGCGATACCAACAAACGCGTAAGCAACGCCAAATTACATCAATTAGGCTGGACCTCGGATTATCCCACCTTCGGCGACGCAATGGAAAAAAGCATCCTTCCGAGTTTCGCAGGGACCATTGCCGGCGCATCCCATTAACAGCGGGCTGAAACACAGTGTTAATGACAGCGCCGTTTCTAGATGACTTGTGCCGCTTCTGCTCGGGAGACGCTCGCCGCGCGATGCTCCTCGTGTGTTTCACCGAACAGCTGCCGGATCACGTCTTCTACC
>QHQV01000144.1 GCA_003219945.1 Verrucomicrobiota bacterium
CGAGCGCAGTCCGCCGGCAGCGTACCATGCGAAGACCGGCCATTGCGGCGCATCCTGGCCTGCACGGTTATGTCCTTGTGCCAGGCGCTTCCGTTGTTCAGGCGTGGGCCGCAGCGTCGTGTCGGCCATCCCCAGCGGCTGGAGGATCTCAGAATTCACCTGATCTTCCCAGGTTTTGCCGCTCGCGGTCGCGAGTAGGTAGCTGAGCAGCCCGATTCCTGCATTGGAGTACTTATAGGGCGCAGGCAATCGGGTGCTCGGTTCTTAGTTCGAAGCCCAAGCGAGAAAGTCTTTCATCGTGTAGTACTCGATGCTTCGCCGTTGGAGCGCGCGCGCCAGGTCGGTCGGGTCGTCCGGCATTCCCGAGGTGAAGTCGGCCAGCTCCAGCGGTGTCAGCTGCTGCGCCCCGAGCGTGTAGCCGATGACATGTATTTTTGAGCGGGAGAGTCAGAGACGATTTGGTTGCCGTTGATAGGCAGCGCCAATAGCATAGTGGTGAATGTGTTGGTGCAGGAGCCGATCTCCAAGAGGGCTTCGCGCGTGAACGGAGCGCCCCCGTCGGTAGCCGTTCCATATGAAAAAGTAGCGATGGCCGTGCAGCGAAACCGCCACGATTCGTTCCCAAATGAGGAGATCGGGTCCATCTGTGGCCACCGCCCATGCGTTAACGTTGTGCCACGTAGGGCTGCATGACGCCGTCAACCACCCGCTTGACCGCTGCTTCCTCGCCACCCGCATTGGGCTGTAATCCGGACCGGCGGCCGACTGGCGCTTGCTCGCGACAACGTTCGCCGCCGCGAAAACCGCGACTGTCACGATTAAGACAAAACGAATGGCCGTACGACCATAATCTTTTCTCCAGGCAATTATCTGCTTACGAAAACGACGACTTGTAATTTCGCGTGCACATCTTGGCAAGACTTTCCACATCCATGAGCTACAGAGCGGGGCCATTGGCCGCCGACCTTTGAGACGATGATCGTTCGCCTTTGTTACGTATCATCAAATCCGACCGCAGAGACCCATGTCGTTCTGCAACAGAATTGGGGAGATTTGCACTAGGTAGCAAAACAGTTTTACTCGTTAGGCCGCGTGTGCCGAACTTGCAGTTGCCGGTTAAATTAAGTCTCGTTTGCCTGGGCACTGAGCATCCGCCTGTCCTTCGCGACCTTCAGAACGCGTGTCCGCAGCGCGGCACGAAATCCTGCTTGGTCTTCTAATCCTCGCCGCAGCGACTTGTCATAGTTGCAATAGACTATTCCCTGAAGATTACTGGGCCACGGCTCGTTCTTTGGCTTCAAGATAATTAGAGCGCCTGATTCTCCTTTATACATCGCGAGAGCCATTCCGACTTCGATCAATACGTTAGGATTATGACCGGCGAGATCCATCACAAGAGCATCTGCGCGTTCAATCCGGTCGCGTAACGTTAAAAGCAGGTTCATGCCCTGTCGTCCTCGCAAACGATGAAGCCGAATGTCCAGCTTGTATTCACCGGGTGATGCGTGGACGCGCGAGTGGCACTCATCAATGACCTTCTTTATCAGACTTCTCAGAAATACCCATCGTCGGTCTTGCCTCATAGGCACGGTTGACTTACCCCTCTTGCTCCAAGGCGACGAGACATAGATCTCAATAGGTTTTTGCGTGACGGAGCCGGTGTTTACCACGTTCGCGATGGCTGAACTAAAAAACGTGCGCGAGTTCCGCGCGTATGACTGTTGTCGGTGTGACTTGAAGCAAAATCGACGATAAAGATCTAGTGTCGTTTTTTCCGACTGCCTCCGCGGTTTCGAGAGGCGCGCGACGACGAAGATCCTCGCCGAGTTAGCGCTTTGTTGCGTGATTTTGCCACCTTCGTTTGATTCGAGGATCGTCGTTTGGCGGTGCTGCGGGAACGGGCACCACTTGTGCGCGACCGTTTGCCTGAGCTTGTGGTTAATTGACGTTTCGCCGTTCCTTTCGCGCTTTTAGCCTTGCTAACGACCTTCCGGAGAGTTCTCGCACTCGCCTGCTTGACGCGTCGAGCTTTGGCAGCTTTTCCCGCAAGAGCGCCGGCCACTCCACCAACAATCGCGCCAATCGGACCCGCGATACTGCCGACCGCCGCTCCGGCGACGGCACCAGCAGTTTGTTTTGGAATCGGTGGAATTTCGATGTTCTCGGAGGACTGCGAAGTTTGTTCGTTTTGCTGATCTGAATCGGGGGTATTCATAGAAGTATGTTTAATTGGACTACGGATGTATTTCGCATGAGAGGCGGCAAAGAGCCGTAAGAAAGGAGTTGAAACAATAGCCGATGTTATCGTTGTCACAGGAGATCAATGCTTTCCCGCGTAATCCGCACACGAGCGGCTGACGGCTGCGTTCACGTCGATCACATTTGACTCAAGTGTTCTATTTCATACTGTTGGCGGCTCGCCAGCTCGAGGAAACCCTCTGTTAATGAATAAGCTCCGTAACATCGCCATTATTGCCCACGTCGATCACGGCAAGACTACGCTCGTGGACCAATTACTGCGCCAATCAGGGACGTTTCGTTCCAACCAGCAGATCGAAGAGCGCGTAATGGATTCGATGGATCTCGAACGTGAGAAAGGAATAACCATTCGCGCGAAAAACGCCGCGATTGAGTGGAACGGGTATCGAATCAACATTGTCGATACACCAGGCCACGCCGATTTCGGCGGCGAAGTCGAGCGCATCATGAAAATGGTGGACGGCGTGCTGTTAGTGGTCGACGCCAACGACGGGCCGCAGGCGCAGACGCGCTTTGTTTTGCGCAAGGCGTTTGAAAACAAACTCAAAGCGATCGTTGTCATTAACAAGATCGACAGAGAAAACGCACGGCCTCATCAAGTCATCGATATGGTTTTCGATCTCTTCGTCGAACTCAAAGCAACCGACGAGCAGCTCGATTTTCCAATCGTCTACGCAAGCGCGAAGAACGGGTTTGCTGTTCGCGAGCTGCACGAACACACCAAGGATATGGCACCCCTGTTTCAGGCGATTGTGAAAGATGTGCCCCCGCCAAAAATCTCAAGCGACCTGTTTTTCCAAATGCTCGTGTCGAACTTGGATTACAGCGATTACCTTGGCCGGATTGCGCTCGGACGCATTGTAAGCGGGTGCGTTGCCGTCGGCGATTCGATCGTCTGCATTCATCGGAACGGCTGCGCCGAACGAGCTACAGTCACTGCGCTCTTCACCTACACGGGATTAGAGCAAGTACAGATAAAGCAGGCGAGCGCCGGTGACATCGTTGGGATTACTGGCTTGGAGGACGTTTACATCGGCGAAACACTGACGGACAGCGAGCAGCGTGCGCCGCTTCAGTTCGTCGACATCGATCCGCCAACAATTCGCATGCAAATTCTAGTCAATGATTCGCCGTTTGCGGGGCGCGACGGAAAATTCGTGACTGCACGGCATCTTCGCGAACGACTGATTCGTGAAACGCGAGGCAACGTTT
>QHQV01000145.1 GCA_003219945.1 Verrucomicrobiota bacterium
TTGGTCTGCGTGCGGATAGGCGGCTGATTCGCTACTTGACGAGCAAGATGCTCGTCGGCCGAGTCAGGCTGGAAGCCTGACTTCCGAGCGGACGAGACATCCCGCGGTGCGCGCGAGGGCGGCGCATTTTCTAGGAATCTCGCTTTCTCCACGATCTGCGCCAAATTCTGCAAAAACCACCGGTCGATTTTCGTTAGCTCGTAAACTTCATCGATCGACGCGCCTTTTTGGAATGCTTGCGCGATGTAGAAGATTCGTTCGGCATTCGGGATCGCTAGTTTCAGCCGCAACGTTTCAAGATCGACGTCGTTGTCCGCGCCATCACCTAACAAGCCGAAGCGTTTGATCTCCAGGCTGCGCAGTGCTTTTTGCAATGCTTCTTTAAACGTGCGTCCGATTGCCATCGCTTCGCCGACGCTTTTCATCCGCGTCGTGAGCGTCGCGTCTGCCTGCGGGAATTTTTCAAACGTGAACCGCGGCACTTTGACCACGCAGTAATCAATCGTCGGCTCAAAGCAGGCCGGCGTTTCGCGTGTGATATCGTTTTTGATTTCGTCGAGGGTGTAGCCGACTGCGAGTTTGGCCGCGATTTTTGCAATCGGAAAACCGGTCGCTTTCGATGCCAGCGCGCTCGAACGCGACACGCGCGGATTCATCTCGATCACGACCATGCGACCGTTCTCGGGATGCACAGCAAACTGAATGTTGGACCCGCCGGTCTCGACGCCAATTTCACGGATCACCGCGAACGCGGCATCGCGCATCATTTGATATTCCTTGTCGGTAAGCGTTTGCACAGGCGCGACTGTAATGGAATCGCCGGTGTGCACGCCCATGGGATCGAAGTTCTCGATGGAACAAACGACGACGCAGTTGTCCATTCGGTCGCGCATAACTTCCAGCTCGAACTCTTTCCAGCCGACCAGCGATTCTTCGATCAACACTTCGCGCACTGGCGAAAGATCCAGGCCGCGCGCAGCGATCTCATCAAGTTCTTCGCGGTTGTAAGCGATCCCGCCGCCAGTACCGCCCAACGTGAATGCCGGACGAATGATCAGCGGAAATGTTCCGATCTCGGCAACGATGCGAGCGAGATCCGCAAGTGAACGCGCTATGCCAGAGCGCGGCACGTCGAGCCCGATACGCAACATGGCTTCCTTGAACAATTGGCGGTCTTCGCCTTTTGCGATCGCCTGCGCGTTCGCGCCGATTAATTTGACGCTGTGCCGCGCCAGCGCGCCGTTGCGGTTCAATTCCATTGCCGCATTAAGCGCAGTTTGTCCTCCGAGAGTGGGCAAAATCGCGTTCGGTTTTTCGCGTTCCATAATCGCTTCGATTACTTCAGGCGTGATCGGCTCGACGTAGGTGCGATCGGCGAATTCCGGATCCGTCATAATGGTGGCAGGATTCGAATTCACCAGCACCACCTCGTAGCCTTCTTCGCGGAGTGCCTTGCACGCCTGCACTCCGGAATAATCAAATTCGCAGCCCTGCCCGATCACGATTGGACCGGAGCCGATGAGAAGAATTTTTTTGAGCTCGTTGTTCCGCGGCATCTGCGCGCCGAAGGTAACTCAGGCATCCTGCCTGACAAGTCGAGCAGGCTTCCAGCCCGGCAAACACGTTCCGGCGCTAAAGCGAGCCGAGATGCCTGGTGGCGACGTGACCGGTTTGGATGTCGCTCGGATCGGACGCCGTGCCCTGCACGGTTGCCTCTACGATATCTGGCGCTTTGACTTTGAAGTTGGATTTTATCACTGCCCCAATCGTGTCGTCGAGCAGAGCGAATTTGTTCTTTTTCCGGCTGTAAAAATACGTGTTCCAATGCCAGGGCGAATGCCCGCCAGAGCTCTGTGTGCTGAACACGAAGAAATTGGAATCAGGCGTCCACGCAGAATGGACGACGCTGCGGCCCTCGTCGCCTTTGGGCGATCCAAAATTGCGCGACGCAACCAGTTTGCCCGACGTGTCGCGAATATCGACGCGCGATTCGTTGAGCGGCGGCGGGAATTTCCCAACCTCAACGATGCATGCGCGCAACTGATGATCAGGCGAATCCGTTCCTGAGCAACCGAAGTTTGCCGATTGCGGCGAGGGGTTGGCGCAGGAAACGAGCGTGATCGCACCGATGAGTGGAATTGCGGAAGTCGTCATTTTCATTGGCTCGTGATTTTTGCGCAGGATTAACTGGGAATGACAACCAAAATCACGCGAGCGTCACGCAAAACGTAGCACAGGCATCCTGCCTCTGTGGCGAGCGGGCGTCCTCGCCTGCTCCGAGTTCTTTACGTGCCCGGGTTCGGGAGGCAAGATGCCCGCCGGCCCCAGAGCCAAGATGGCCGTGCTAGGCCACCTGCGCCATGCGCTGCCGGTCTAGCCAGACTTTGCAGATGCTTTTTATCCGCGTGAGGACGTAATACACAGTCTGACTGCGGACGCGCACCAGTTCCGTGCCCACGACGCGCGTCACAAAATCACTCGGCAGATCCAGAATCTCCTGCGGCGTTGAGCCGTCGAGCCCCTTGCAAAGAATGGCCGTCATTGCGCGAGTGAGCGTTTGCACTTCCGGGCCGAGGGTCATGCGAATGTGTGCCTTGCCCTCGTCATCGACGTGCAGATAAACGCCGACTGTGTCGGTGCATTCCTCGTCTTTCCGAATGTCGACGAGATCAAACTTCTCGCTTTCGCGCGGTTCCCGCTTCTTCGCGTTGTCGGCGTACGATACGAGCGTCTCGCGCCGCTCATCTTCCGGCAGCGATACAAAAAGGTTGATGATCTTGTCCAACTTACTTGGATACATCGCGTTCACAATTTACCGCTGATCTTCATCGTGTCATTCCGAGCGTAGTCGAGGAACCCCGCCGCGAAGCGTACCGGTAAGTTCACGGGATGTCTCGACGTCGCTCGACATGACATCTAGTTGGCTTCGGCTTTGCTCAGCGAACCGTTTATGGCTAATTGCGCCATGAAAACTCCGATTAAAGTGGCCGTGACCGGCGCCGCCGGTCACATCGGCTACGCGCTCCTGTTTCGCATCGCTTCCGGCCAAATGTTCGGGCCCGATCAACCTGTTACACTTAATTTGATCGAGATTCCTGCTGTGCTCGGTGCACTCGAAGGCGTGGTCATGGAATTAGACGATTGCGCATTCCCGCTTCTTGAATCTGTGATACCGACGGCCGATCTCGATGAGGGTTTTCGCGACGTGAATTGGGGCTTGCTGGTCGGAAGCGTGCCGCGCAAAACGGGCATGGAACGTAAGGATTTGCTCGGGATCAATGGCAAGATTTTCATCGGTCAAGGTCAGGCGATTCAAAAAAATGCGGCGGCCGACGTGCGCGTGCTCGTCGTCGGAAATCCTTGTAACACCAATTGCCTGATCGCGATGAACAACGCGAAAGACATCCCGAGCGACCGGTGGTTCGCCATGACGCGGTTGGATGAAAACCGCGCTCGCGCGCAGCTCGCGCACAAAGCCGGTGTAAGCACTCGCTTGGTCACGAAGATGACGATCTGGGGAAATCATTCTTCCACTCAGTATCCGGATTTCTACAACGCCAAGATCGACAATCGTCCTGCGAACGAAGTGATAAGGGACGAGAAATGGCTGAAGGAAGAATTCATCGCCACCGTGCAACAACGCGGCGCCGCGGTAATCAAAGCGCGGGGCCTTTCTTCAGCCGGCTCCGCGGCGAATGCGGTGGTTGACACGGTCTTTTCGCTTATCAACGACACACCTGGGATCGACTGGCACAGCGTGGCGGTTTGTTCCGACGGGAGTTATGATGTCGAGAAGGAATTGATCTCGTCATTCCCGGTTCGTGTCCGCGCCAGAAAATGGGAAATCGTACAGGGAGTACCCATCAATGATTTTAGCCGCGCGAAAATCGACGCTTCAGTAGCAGAGCTAAAGGAAGAAAAATCGCTGGTGAGCGATTTG
>QHQV01000146.1 GCA_003219945.1 Verrucomicrobiota bacterium
CCCTCACGTAATGGCGCGATCTGCGGAATGAGAAGGTGCTTATATGAAACCAAAGCGAGCGCCAGCGAGGTGACCGCACTAAAGACCTGCGTTACGAGAATGATGTGCTTGCGGCTGAACCGATCCGCCAGATGGCCGGCCGGCAGCGAAAGCGTAACCACCGGCACCGCGATCGCCAAGCCGACAAGCCCGAGTGCAGTTGGCGAGTGAGTTCGTGCATAAATCTCCCATTCCACCGCCACTGCGAGCATTAACCGCCCGGTGATCGACAGCAGATTGCCGGCCGTAAAAAGAGCGAAATTGCCGAACCGAAACGCGGCGTACGGATCGTGGGTTCGCCCCTCAGGTTCAATCGGCAGCGGGGTGGCGGACCATTGTTGGTCGGGTGACCGCTGGGAAGCGGGATCGATGGAATGGGGCATGCTCAAGGGCGCAGGATTAAATGCGCACGAGAGTCTAGGTTGACCGGGCAGCACGGCAACCCTTCCGCGGTGCTGAGCGAGAACGTTCAAGACCGCCTCAACTAACCGCCGCTGGCGTCGACCGGAGGGTAAGAAATTCCCTTAAAAGGCGCGGATTTTTCTTTTATTTCAGAGTTTCACTGCCTAAACTGGGCGGCCTTAAGGCAAAATGGATAACATCATCGAGGCGAAAGAACTGCAGATTGAGCGCAAGCATTTCTACGTCGAGCTCCGGGAGAATGAGCGCGGTAGATTCTTGCGTATCACAGAGGAAGCTCACGGCCGCCGGAACAGCATCATCGTGCCGAGCACAGGCGCCGACGAGTTTACGGCGACGATTACTGAAGTTCTTACCAACGGCGAGACTGCGCCAGCTTAACCGCTGCACTGCTGCACCAGGTATGTAGAGGCAGCCGTGGCGGCTGCAATATTTTGAACGCAGGCGACACGCCTGCCGTTACGGTGTTCGGTTGCCGCGCTCATCCCATGTATTGACATCACGACGCCCGAATTTAGTTTGGCGTTTCGTGATTCCAGCGGTCGCTGCCGCTGCAAATTATGGCCACAAAACGAAAATCTAATCTTCGGAAACGACTTCAACGCCCGACGAAACCGATCCGATTCCGATCGCGGAAAGCCGCCGCTGCGAAGAGAACGCGCGCGCCGCGTTACGTTTACTACTTCGGTAATGGTCACGCGGACGGAACCGGGACCATGAAAGCCCTGCTGGGCGGCAAAGGTGCAAATCTTCATGAGATGACGAGGATCGGGCTGCCTGTACCGCCGGGATTCACCATCACCACTGAGGTTTGCAGTTATTTTTACGATCACAATCGCTCCTATCCGCCCCAATTGGAGGCCCAAGTCGCGGCGGCCATGGATAAGGTCGAAAAATCCACCGGCAAAAGGTTCGGCGACCAGGAACGGCCTCTGCTGGTGTCCGTGCGCTCCGGCGCTCGCGATTCCATGCCGGGAATGATGGACACGATTCTCAATCTCGGCATGAACGACGAAGTGGTCGAGATCGTCGCGAAGAAAACGGACAACGCGCGGTTCGCCTGGGATTCTTATCGACGATTCCTTCAGATGTATGGCGACGTGGTGATGGGCGTGCAAAAACGGCCGGGCGAAGACAACGAGCCGTTCGAAGCAGTAATTGAACGCTTGAAGGACGAGCGTTATGGCAAGCACGACTTTCCCGATGTGCGATTGACCACCGCCGATCTCAAAGAGCTCGTGCAACGGTTCAAGACTTTGATCAACGAGCGTACCGGTAAATCTTTTCCTCAGGAGGCGAACGAACAACTCTGGGGCGCAATCGGCGCCGTGTTCGGCTCATGGATGAACGACCGCGCCATCGTTTATCGGCGGAAGTACGGCATCCCGCATGAGTGGGGAACAGCAGTAAACGTCCAGACGATGGTTTTTGGAAATATGGGCCACACCAGCGCGACGGGAGTCGCATTCACGCGCGACCCGGCGACCGGCGAAAAGCTTTTCTACGGAGAATACCTCATCAACGCCCAGGGCGAAGACGTAGTCGCTGGCGTCCGCACGCCGCATCCGATCGCCGATCTGGCGAAAGAAATGCCCGCAGCGCATAAGGGACTGATGAACGTTCGCAGCACCCTTGAACAGCACTTCAAGGATATGCAGGACCTCGAATTCACGGTCGAGCACAATCGCCTCTACATTTTGCAAACGCGAAATGGCAAACGCACTGGGCTTGCAGCCGTCCGTATCGCCGTGGACATGGTCGGCGAGAGATTGATAACGAAGAAAGACGCGGTGCGGCGTGTCCCGGCCGATTCGCTCTCGCATCTCCTCGCGCCAGTTTTTGATCGCGAGGCAGTACGCAACGCGAAGAAAATTGGGAGCGGTCTCGCTGCTGGCCCAGGTGCGGCGTGTGGTCATGTCGTGTTCAGCGCAGAGGAAGCTGTCGCGCGTGCGGATCGGGGAGAAAAGGTCGTGCTCGCACGCATCGAAACGTCGCCGGAAGATCTGCGCGGCATGATCGCGGCTGAAGGGATTCTCACAGCGCGCGGCGGCGTTTCTTCGCACGCGGCCCTGGTTGCGCGGCAAATGGGCAAAGTGTGCGTGTGCGGCGCCACCGGGATCCAGATCGACTATCAAAAAGGCGCGCTCAGCGCGAACGGCACGACATTGAATCGAGGCGATTACATTTCCATCGATGGTACCGCCGGCGAAGTCTTCGCTGGCGAAGTCGCCACCGCGCCGTCGGAGATCATTCAGGTTCTCGTGGACAGCTCGCTCGATCCGAAGAAAAGCGTCACGTTTAAGGAATACGCAAAGTTGATGAAGTGGGCGGACGAGTTCCGCCGCTTGGGGGTGCGGGCGAATGCGGATACACCCGAGCAGGTGAAAAACGCTGTCGCATTCGGCGCGGAAGGAATCGGGCTCTGCCGCACCGAACACATGTTTTTCGAAGGCGACCGGATCGATGCGATGCGCGAGATGATTCTCGCCGGCACAAAGGACGAGCGCGCGCGAGCACTGGCAAAGCTGCTCCCTTATCAGCGTGGAGATTTTGTTGGCATCTTTACGGCGGTGAACGGTTTGCCCGCCACGATTCGTTTTTTGGATCCGCCGCTGCACGAGTTTCTGCCTGCCGATCATGCGCAGCAAAATGAATTGGCGAATAAGCTTGGGGTGGCGGTTGACCAAATTTCGCACCGCGTACATGAGTTGCACGAATTCAATCCGATGCTCGGTCATCGCGGTTGCCGTCTTGGGATTACATTTCCCGAGATTTCTGAAATGCAGGCTCGCGCAATTTTTGAAGCGGCCGCAGAGGTGCAAGCCAAAGGCATAAAGGTCCACCCCGAAATCATGATTCCGCTGGTGGGATTCCCGCGCGAGCTAAAGCTGCAAATCGACATTGTGCGTCGCGTGGCTAACGAAGTGGCCAACGAACAAGGAACAAAATTCAAATATCTCGTCGGAACGATGATCGAGATCCCGCGGGCTGCGCTGCTAGCCGATCAGATCGCGCGCGACGCCGAATTTTTCAGCTTCGGCACGAACGACCTGACACAGACCACACTGGGAATGAGTCGGGACGACTCGGGTAGTTTCCTCCCCGCGTACGCGGAACTCGACATCGTCGGTTCAAATCCATTCGCAACGATCGATCAGAAGGGTGTTGGACGTTTGATGGAAATTACTCGCGATCTC
>QHQV01000257.1 GCA_003219945.1 Verrucomicrobiota bacterium
AAACGCGCTTATCGACGTTTGGTTCGTCACCACCAGAAAGATTCGCATCGTGCGATCCGGTGAGGTGAGCGGTTGTTCCTGTTCGATCGCGGTGCTTTGGGCAAAAGGTTTGAGCGCGGGCGCGATCAATCCGAGCGGATCGAACGAGAGCTCGAACTGCGGCCTCGGTGAACCCGCTTCGATTTGCTGGCGCAAACGATGAAGGCGATCGCGAATTTTGTCTGGTTGCAGGATCGACATTGCCTCGTCGAAAGCGCTGGGTTCCAGATTGAGGAGCAGTGGTACGGCGATCCATTGCAAATCGCGAATGCCATCCGCAGTGGTCATAGGTGAACCTGCGAGCATGCGCGCGCACCACGGTTGCTGGTGCAGCCGTTCCGCAAAAACCGGCGCGAATTCCTCCAGTTTATCGATATCCTGTGGATCGCAGAAAAGCGCGAACGTCAGCTCACGTGTCTGCTCAAAATCATGGTCGTAGATCTTCAGCCCTTGCACGGATAAAAATCTTCCGGGCAAAACGTTGAAGATCTCAGAATCCAATCGCAATGACGTGAGGAGAATGGCGATGCAAACGATGATCAGCGCGGCCACACCGCACCAAACCAGCCCGCGACGCTGCGTGATCGTTCGGGCGATGAAATCACTGATGCGCATGAGCAGCGCTAGTGTTCTGCAACCGCAGCGGCTTTACAACGACTGCCGCGCTTGTCATTAACACCGGGCTTCAGCCCGGTGTGTATCGGCAGCGGCCCCAGCCGCTTCAACGGCTTTTCTCGCGGCGCGTGCTCAAGCAAGTTCCAATTTTGTAGCGTCCGCTGTCGTCAGTGGAAAACCTGGCTCAAAACCGGAATTGAAACCTCTCGCTGCCGCTGACGTATCGCAGCGTCTTTTGATTCGGCGCGCGAAGTAATTGATCGCGCAAGCCGAGCCAGCCGCGCAGTTGTTGCGGCGCTTGTGCTGTAGGACCAGACCAATGCTGGTTGGTGAAGCTTGCATTGAATTCCCCAAACGCCGCATCTTGTCGGAGGGACAACAATGTGATCCCCGGGCCTTTCGACACGGTCAATTCGAAATCGCCCGTCTTCGAAAAGCGCACTATTGCCTCGCCGATCAACGTCGCCTTAGCTGTTCGATACATAAGCTGGCCAGTTTTAGTTTGCCATCCCGGAGCCGGCTCGGAGAATTGGTGATGTGAAACGGACGCGCAACTTGTTAGGCAAACAGCGGCAATGAACGGAAGACTTGTAGCCACGGCCCTGTGGGCCGTAAGAGAAGTCATGATACAACGCCAGTGGTTTGAGGCGATTCCGGCGCTCCTTCTTGTTTCTTCGGCACCAGAGTGAGCTTCGGCGCGATCGGGTGGTGGCGTTGCAGCCAAACCAGGAAATAAAATACCCACATTCGCCAGCGAATCGGGAAACTGTTGCCCACATTTCCGCCAAGCACTGCATTCACAGCTGGCGCGAGACCGAGCACACTGCGTGGAGCGAGGAAAACTTCGATGAACTCCTTCGTGTACCACGCATTGACGAACCGAAGATAAACGTCCATCGCGCGGTTCACCGATCGCTCGTATCGCGCGAACAAGCGTTTTGCCTTGCGCGGGTGATCGAGCACTTCATTCAGAGCGTCGGCGCATTTTTCACCACTGAACACCGCAAGAAAAACGCCGCTGCTGAAAATCGGATCGATGAAACCGGCGGCGTCGCCCGTAAGCAACCAGCGATCGCCGTACAAACGCGCGCTTCGATAGGAGAAATCCGCTTCGACATAGACTTTCGAGACGCGCTGCGCTTTTGCCATGCGTTTCGCAATCGTTGGCTGTTCCGCCAACGCTTGCTCGAGAAAATCGTCAGCGCTGAGCTTGGATTTCCGAAAAGTTTCGCTGTCGAGAACTACTCCGATGCTCGTTCGCTCATCGGTGAGTGGAATCAGCCAAAACCAGCGATCAACGGCACGAATCAAAACCGTCAGTGTGCCGTCAATTCCTTCAGGACGCCACACGCCATCGTAGTGCGCGAAGATCGACAGCTTTTGAAGATGATCGTAAGTCCTCTTGATTTGGAATTGCCTTCCGAGCACCGAGGTGCGTCCACTGGCATCGACAAGGTAACGCGCCCGGATCGAATTAGACGAGCCGTTGGATCTCACCGCCAGATCGACCCCGTGGTTCGAGAACTCGACTCCTTCGACTAGAGTCTGCTCGTGCACTTCAGCGCCGGATTCGGCCGCATGGTCGAGCAGCACCTTGTCGAAATCACCGCGTGTTACCTGATAAGCATGATCGGTTTGCGAGCGGTAGCCGTCCTTGAAGTAAAACTTCGTTCCAGTGTCGGAGCAGGCGCCCATGATTTCGCCGCCGTACTTTTTTATAAACCCGGCGCTCAAAAATTTCTCGTGTAAACCGAGCCGGGTAAATGCCTTCATGCTAAACGGCAACAGCGACTCGCCTATGTGAAACCGAGGAAACTTTTCGCGCTCAAAGAGAACCACGCGACGTCCGGCGCGCGCGAGCAGCGCGGCGGCAGTGCTGCCGGCCGGTCCACCTCCTATAATCGCGACATCGTACATGCTGCTGCTCACGGCATATGACCGTAGCGTTACGCCGAGCCCGTTCAAGAGAGACAGCTTCCCGGCTGTCACCTTCAAATCGACCGCTGCCAAAGTCATCGGTCCTTGGAACGCGGTGCACAGGGCGGCATTTCAAATCTTTTATGCTAAATTTTCCGGCGCAAGATGAAGTTGATCGATCGATTTGTAAGCCGGGAGTTGTTGGTGAACGTCGCATTTGCGATTGCGGTGCTGAGCCTGGTGCTCGTAGTCGGAAATATTTTCCGGAAGCTGCTCCCGTTGCTGGTGAATCACGACGTACCGATGGAATACTTGATCACGTTCATCGCCTACGTGCTGCCGTTCTCACTTATCTTCACCATTCCGTGGGGGTTGTTGACTGCGATCCTTCTCGTTTTCGGACGGTTGTCCGCGGACAACGAATTGATCGCGCTGCGCGCCAACGGGGTCAGCGTCACGCGCGTATCTGTTCCGCTTGCTGGCATCGCGCTTGCGTGCACGGCGATTTGTCTTTGGCTCAATGTGCAGGTTGCGCCCGCCGCGCAGGAGAGATTGCGCAGCACCATTTTTGATCTCGCCACGCGAAATCCGATGGCGCTTTTTGGCAGCGATCAGGTCATCGATCAGTTTCCCGGTCGGAGGATTTATGTCGGCAAAAAAGAAGGGAACAAACTCGAGAACATTACCGTATTCGAGATGAACGAGAAGGCGCTGCCCGAGAAGATCACGTACGCGCGCACCGGTATGCTCGAAGCGGATTTGGCGAACAAACAAATCCTGATGCATCTCTATGGGGCTCGTTACCAGGAGCGGGACTCGAAAGACCCACTCGACCTTCACAAAATCCGCGACGGCATCAACATGGTGGAAGGCACGTTGCCTATCAGCCTCGAAGAGCTATACGAGAAAGAGAAAAAACGACCGAGCCGTTCCGCTCTGTCGATTGAGCAATTGCTGGAGCAACTAAAGAGCGAGAACACCCGGGAACGCAGCGCCAGCCGCACAGAAATTAATAAACGCTTTTCCTTTCCGTTCGCGTGTGTGGCTTTTGCGATTATTGGCGTGCCGCTGGGTGTGACGGCTCATCGCCGTGAAACATCAATTGGCTTCGCAATGGGGCTGATTGTTGCCACCACCTATTTCCTGTTTGTAATCGTTGGCGATACGTTGCGAGGGAATCCGCATGCGCATCCGGAATTGCTCGTCTGGTTTCCGAATGTTCTCTTTATCGTGTTGGGCGTGCTTTTGTTTCGCCGGCTGGCGCGACAATGACGGTAACAAAGATTGTAGCCGTTAGCCTGATGTGGAAAGCACTGGCCAGAATGGACCGGCCATAGGCCAGTGGCTACAGCGTCTAAGCGAGGGATTCGGCTGTGGTAGGATCGATGATGGCGCGGACCTCGGAAATCCGGTTCGCAGGAAAACCGCCTTGCCGGGCGTGTTCGCGAATTAGTTCTTCGTTGGCCGCGATGTAAACACAATAAACCCGATCGTCCATCACGTAGCTTTCGACCCACTGAATCTGTGGTCCGAGATTGCTCAGTACCCCGCAGGATTTCTGCGAGATAGCTTGGAGCTGTTCGCGGGATAGTTTTCCGGCACCGGGAATTTCTCTTTCAATCACGTACTTCGGCATAACGAGTCTTAGCTAAGGCTTGCCGAAGCCGGCGTCAATTGCTATGAAACCATCGCATCCCTCGGTTCCATTTGCGACCTAATCGTGCGCAGTAGAAGTTGCAAGCGATGCCGCAAAACATCGACAGCATTCTCGACGCCGCGGAGCAGCAGGAGGCGAGCGATGTTTTCCTTCAGGAGGACGAGGTACCGCGGCTTAAAATCAATGAACAAATGATCGTCCATGGCGAGGAACCCATGTCGCGCGCGCACATGACCGCATTCTGGCAGGCGTGCGGCGCCAATGCGCAAGACGACGGCGAGATGGATCGCGACACCGGCTTCGTCTCACGCACGCATACGCGCTACCGCGTGAGCCTGCACCGCACGATGGGCCGCCTCGCTGCGGTCCTGCGCCGCATCAAGACCAGCGTGCCTACATTGAAAGCGCTCGGAGCGCCCGAATGGCTCCTGACCCGATGGGGCGCTCGCGAGCACGGCCTGATTCTTATAACGGGACCGACCGGCTCCGGGAAATCCACCACCATCGCCTCGCTCCTTCAATGGATGAACGAGAACCTGGTGCGACATGTAGTGACGATCGAGGATCCGGTCGAGTATCAGTTCGCTAGCAAGCGCTGTCATTTCACTCAACGACAGGTGGGACGTGACACCGGCAGTTTTGCGACCGGATTGCGGAGTGCGCTTCGTCAGGCGCCGGATATCATTTTCGTTGGTGAGATCCGGGATTACGAGACGGCGTTGACTGCACTTCAAGCTTCGGAGACGGGACATCTCGTTGTTTCGACCCTGCATTCGGAGAAGGTTGCCGACACGATGGAGCGCTATTTGAATCTCTTTCCGGCGAAAGACGAGAAGCACGGTGTGAACCTTCTGGCAAACCAGCTTTCTGGCGTCCTTTGCCAGAAGCTGGTTCAATCTGCTGACGGAGGCCTGCATTTACTGGTGGAACACGTCGAAAATGCGGGTGCCATGCGCGACTGGATCGCCAGACGAGAGTTGCAGAACATCGATCAGTATATCTCTCGCGGGTCGGATCCTGCCGCCGTTTCATTTTTGCAATCGACGCTCAAAGCTCTCCAAGCCAAGGTCATCACGGAAGAGACTGCCATGGCTTCAGTCAGCAATGAATCCGAGCTTCGTCGTGCCATGAGGGGAATCACCTAGACAAGTCCTCCGCACAATTTGAAGCCATATGAAGGAACATGATTTGATCGATTTTCTGGCGCTCGCGGCCGAGCGGGGAGCTTCTGATCTTCATTTGACAGTGGGGGCGCCACCGATGTTGCGGACCGCTGGTGTTATTCAGCCGCTGACGGAAGAGCCACTGTCAGCGGAGGACACAAGGAGACTGGTGATCGATACCTTGAAGGAGGAACAACGGGCGAAGCTGGAAAACGAATGGCAGCTTGACTTCGCGTTACAGGTCGGTGACCTCGGGCGCTTTCGCGGGAATGCATGCTATGTGTCAGGTGCGATTGAGGCCAATTTCCGACGTATCCCTTCTGAGGTGGGCGATCTAAAGTCCTTGGGACACTCTCCAGTGGTGGATAAGTGGTGTGACGAGAGAGCCGGTTTGATACTGGTGACCGGCGCTAGCGGTGAAGGCAAAAGCACAACACTGGCGAGCATGGCCCAGACGATAGCCAAACGGCGTCCCGTCAACATCGTCAGTATTGAGGACCCAATCGAATTTGTTCATTCGCAGGGGCGAAGCCTGGTGAACCAGCGCGAAATTGGTTCCGACGCGCGCGACTTCGCTTCAGCGCTCAAGAACGCGTTGAGACAGGATGCGGACGTCATTCTTGTGGGAGAGATGCGGGACACGGCCACGATCCAGACTGCGATTACGGCGGCGGAAACAGGACACCTCGTGATTGCTACCATGCACACGAACGATGCGCCAACGGCCATTGGGCGCATTCTTGATGCCTTTCCAAAGGAGGGTCAGCAGTTCGTCAGTGCCCAACTTGCGTGGTCATTGTTGGGAGTGGTGTGTCAGTATCTCCTACCGCGAAGCGAAGGATCAGGTCTGGTTTTAGCCACGGAATTGATGACCGTGAACTCGGGAATCGAGGCGTGTATCCGGGCCGGGAGGCTTTCGCAGGTACCGGGACTCATTCAAATCGGCGCTGCGGACGGCATGCATACCGTAGACGACAGTCTTATCGAGTTGCTCCTGGCTGAGCGCATCAGTCTCATGGACGCTATGGCTCATGCGAGGGAACCCAATTTTGTGAAGGAGGAATTCCAGAAAGCTTTGAAGTCCCAGAGAAAAGGCTGGTTTGCGGGAATGTTCGGCAAATGAAACGCCGGCCTCGTCGGCGTCGAATTTAATAAAACGCGGAGCTCACAAAACATATTGTGTTTGCGAGACGGTGACCTCAATCCGAGACGCTCATAAAATCTGGCGGCAATTTGAATAGGATGAACCCGCCGGACTTTGGCATTGGCTTCCGGTGAATGATGTTGTGATTAGGCGCGTATGCGACGCGTTCGAGAGGGCTGCCAGCTAATGTATTTCTGCGTTCGCGGACGGGCTTCACCTCGCGTGCGCCGCTGAGAATCGCTGTACCCAGATTTATAGCGGCGACCGAATATCACGTTCCTTTGGAAGGACCGCACCGTACCTGTCGAATCGTTTGGAGCTGCTAATTACTTCGGCCTTGAAGGCTTGAGTGTCTATATTGAGACTTCACCGCTGGAAGATTCCCACGCAAAACAGTAAGCGAATACGGTGGCAGATCGTATGAAGCTGCTTCTCGGGTGAGCCGCACCGGCGGCAGACTTCGGATCGGATGGCCGTTTGGACCGGCGGCGTGCCAGGCGTATTGCTCTCTCGAAAATTGAAGCACCTCGACTTGACCAACAAAACTCGCCGGCTGGTTTGCGTTCGGAAGGTTGAACTCGACACCAAGCCGCGCAGTTCGGTTGGGATCTTTATTGATTGCAAGCAGCGACCATTTCTTGTCGGGTCGTCGCACTGCATACGCGGTGACAACAGATGAGGATCTCGGCTTCGTTTGGTTCATGGTCACGCGGAACATTTCGTGTGTCTCGTTTACTGGTTGCATCCATTCTTTCGTGAGGAGCTGAGTGGCGTAGTAGACGGAGAGACGGTTCAGTTGATCGCTCTTGGGACGTAGCTGAAGCATCATGAGATTGCCCCAGGAACATTTGAGCTCGTCCTGGAGATAGTTTGGCTCGTAGCCGTACAGGTACGGCTTCGCGCCACTTAATGTGAGAAACGCCCCAACTGTATCGGCGTTGAAGAGAGCGCCTTCGATATCCACCTCCGGGCGTCCGCCAAAAACAGAATAACCGTACTCGGTCATGAGCCACGGAATGTCTGTGGGCACGCCGTCTTTACGCAAGCTAGCCATCATCGCGCCGAGACGCTTCGGGATTTCCAACAGATGCGGCGCAGCATCAGCGCAGATGTTGTCGAACGGGTAAAACTCGAATGACAAAAAATCCAGGCGGACTTTTGCGCCTCGAATGTATTCCAGAAATCGATTCATCCATGACCGATTGCCGGACGCGTCCGCCCATGTGAGCAGTTGGTCTTCAAAATTTTGCAGGCTTGGGCCTCCGATCTTCAGTGACGACTTGAGGTCCTCTACACGCCGGCCAACTCCGGCGTACAGCGCGGCGTAATCCTCTGGCGAAACCCATTGTCCATCGGGTTCTTCGCCCAGCTCGACCCCTTCCAGACTGTAATTTCGGCGCAGCAGGTACTGGATCTCAGCAACAGCATTCTCGGGCGTGTCATACAACACCCCCACCGGAACGAGCATTGGCAGGTTGTTAGTGAGCTTGCTGCGCAAAATGAAATCCAATCCAGCCTGCTCTGTGTCGTAGTCGATGTCTTCGGCGCGATGCCAGGGATCGGTGGATGAGGCGTAGATGATTGTCTGGCGATGTCGATCGGGTGCATGACGAATGTGATCATGAAAACGTCCATCCTTGCCCATTTTCCCAAGATCGATCTCGCGAATCGCGAAGCCTAACGAGTCGCGAATATCATCCGAGCTTTCCGCCGAGATTTGAGAACTCCGGCTCATGAGGATTCGCACGAACTGCACGGCGCGCGGACGCTCTGTCAGTCGAATCAGGTCACTGCCGGCATGGCCATCATCGGTTTTTCCATTTGCGAACAGCTGCCAGTCGTCGTCATCGTCCGGATTTAGATGCATCGGATCGTCGCCCGGCCAGTACTCGATACGATATTGTGTGGCGTAGGGTGTTCCCCAGTGAATTCGGATCGCGTTGACCAATTTTGATGCGCCCAGGTCGATCACTACCCACTGCGGATGAGCGTCCTCTGACTTGCCGGTGAAATGTGAATCGAGATACGGATTACTCTTCCAAAATGAATTCGGATCGCCGTCCGCGATACGAGAGTAACCATCATCGTTTGCCTGATCGATCGTGTTACCGCGGCGCGGCAAACGATACCCATACGAAACATTGATCGGTTCGCTGAGCGAGCTGTCGGAGGTCCAGTATCCGCAGTTGTGAGCCGGATCGCTCCACTTGCCGCGCGGGTTCCAATGCCATACTTCGCTGCCCAGCTCGGTCCGAAGTCGATATGTCAGCGGTCCGAGCCCGGAGGATAACATTTCGGCGATGTTCTTGTCCGTGAACATTTGGGCGCATTCGCCTTTCTCGTGACCATCGATTCCGGCGCCCAACGTTTTTGTGGGGACCAATCGGTTAACGGGATGGTCTGCCGAGACAATCGCGGAAATTACGAGCGGCTTTTCGTCTCCAAATGTCGGCGTCCCGACGATTAATTGGAGAGCTGCTAACATGATCGCGGTATTGCGCAGCGAGTTTCCTTCGAGAAAAGCCGCGGAGCGCGATTCATTCACGGCGGGGTATCTAACCGTGGACCGCCAGGAATGAAAGCGATGCGAGGCGCATCGCACTTCAAACACTTCGTGCGAAATCACTCCAGTCGCCGATTCAGTTTCGCGACGCATGGGTGCGCGGGCATTCTCGCGTGGCATTCCATTGCTATCGCTGTGTTTTCTCTAATTGCTTCCTGACTTCGGCCTTTTCGTGACGAACGTCACTTAGATGACTCTGGAGAACTGGCAGTTGTGATTTTTGCGGATTTGGCTGGTGGAGCAGCGTCCTGCCGTTCTTGCCACCGCGATATGTCGGCCCGGGTTGCTTCGCTTGACCGATCTGGAAAAGCAAATCATCTTCCTGCTTCTGAAGTTCGTTGTAGCGGGCCTGCAAGGCCTGAGCGTGATTCGAGGCTCCTTGTTGTTGCTCCAAAACCGCCTTGTTCTTTGCGTCGGCAGCCTGTTGTTGACGTTGTGTTTCGTCCTGTTGCTTTTGATACGCGGTATAATTGGCGGCCTGCTCAGCAGAATACGACGCGGCTTTTTCCGAATCGTAATGGAAACGTTCCTGAACGTCCTTCGGCAGCTCGACAAAATAGACCTTCGTGACTCCTGAGTTTGTCTTGACGACAATGCCATCGGGCTCGACGCGAGTGACAGTAGCGTCTTTGTATTCTTTCCCGTTAACGGTTTTGAAATCTTCTGCAAAAACGGCTGATGTAAAAAATAGGATCAACAACGCGAGAACTTTTGTGCTCATCTCTTGCCTAAACGGGAGTCGCGTTTCTCTTCTGATATTTTCGAATTCTCGGGTCAAGGAGAATCCGTTTGGGAGTGGAATGTCTCACCTTAGTCGGCTGTCATTGAGCGAAGCACAACATCTCTCGTCTAATTTGGGCTAAACGAGGAGCGGTTTGCAATGAACGAACATTCCTCTCGGTCAGCCGCACGATCGAGATGACACTATGAAGTCGTTTGTCGCACTGAGTCTTGCACTCGTCCTGGCCGGATGCAGCAAGCCGTCAGATACGAAAGTCGATCCGAATGGCCCGGTCGAGGTCGTGGTTCCGGATCACGGCGCTTACACGGGCGCGTTCATGGATTTTGGCGATGCGGAGGACGACGTGACGCTCGAAACGATCGAGGATTTCGAGGAAATGGTGGGAAAACATCAGGCAATCATCGTTTCGTCGAGCTACTGGGGAGAACAAAATTTTCCTACCGCCAATCTCAATGTCATTTGGCGGCACGGTTCGTTGCCGCTGGTTTTCTGGTCGCCTTGGGATAAGCCCTACGAGGAAGATCGGGGCCCGGACAAGTTTGGTTTAACTGAGATTCTTGCGGGAAAGTGGGACGGATACATTGACAAGTGGGCTGATGCGGCCCGGGATTTTGGCCACCCAATGATTGTCGTGTTCGGTGTCGAAATGAACGGCACGTGGTTTCCGTGGTCGGGCGCTTACTATGGAGGCGCGGAATGGGTCCCGGAATACAACAATTGGAAAGGCCCGGAAACGTTTCGGCGCGCGTACCGATATGTTGTGGACCGCGTCCGTGCGCGCGGCGCGTCAAATATCAAATGGATGTTTCACACCAACAATTATCCATATCCGTACGAAACCTGGAACTGCGCTCCAGCGTATTATCCCGGATCCGATTACGTGGATTGGCTTGGGCTCAGCGTTTACGGGCAGCAATACAAGGACGAGCCCAATCCGGATATTCCTTCATTGGTCGACTGGCCGTACCAGGAAATGAGCCGCCTCGATCCGCATAAGCCCATCATGATTGCGGAATGGGCGACCGGCGAGTTTCCGCTCACTACCGCCCCACCGAGCGCTATCCGCAAACCGGCATGGATCAAACAAGGTTTGGACCTTTTTCGCACCCGTTATCCGCGGATCAAAGCCGCGCTTTACTGGCACGAGCGCTGGCAAAACGCCGACGGCTCTTACAGCAATCTGCGCGTGAATTCTTCTGTGGAATCCCTCCGAGCGTACCGGTCGGGAGTCGCCCATCCAGACTGGCTGGGCGACTTGATTCTGCGCGCAATTCCGAAAACGTAACGTTGGCAGGGCGCGAGCGCCGGTCGCGCCGTGGCGGGCTCGGCGAGCCCGCCCTACCATTCTTGTGCGCTCATAGACAAAATCTCCACTTGGCGGCGTCTTGAAAGTAAAGACCGTGAAAAGGTCATGGAGCCTATCGTCAGCCATGAGAATTGGAGGAACTGCTTTTCTGAAGTTGCGCCCGGATTGCTTCTGTTCGCCCGTCAATGGGTGCAATCAGCGGCCGACGCAGAAGACATTGTTCAGGAAGCTTTCGTCAAGTTCTGGCGTCGCAACCACGACATCGATAACCGCGGGTTGCTCTATTCGGCCGTTCGTTCCCTCGCGCTCGATTTTATCCGTCGTGATGCGCGACGTGCACGACGTGAGGCGACGGCTTTGGCTGAAGCCGAGCCTGCCATTGAGCCGCAGTTTGAATTGGAAGATGACACGCAGTCGGCGCTCGCGGCGGCAGTGGAATCTCTGCCGCGCGATCAGCGGGAGGTACTGGTCTTGAAAATCTGGAATGATCTTACATTCAGCGAAATCGCCGGCGCGTTGAGAATTTCGCAGAACACAGCAGCATCGCGGTACCGGTATGCCTTGACCAATTTGAAGAAAACTTTGCAACCGCAATGAGCGATTTTTCCCAACTTGAAAAGGAACTAAGGAAACTGCGACCAGCTCAGCCGTCACCGGTGCTTTTGGAGCGGGTAGGGGAAGCTCTCAAAGATACTAGGGCAGGCACCAAGAAGCGACGATCTGTAGTCCATCGGTGGGGCGGTCTGGAGACCGCGCATCGCTGGTGGTTAGGCTTCGGCCTTGCTGCTGCCGCGATTTTGATTTTGTTCGCGGTGCAACAACAACCTGTTGCGCAAAGTTCGCCTGCCCCCGAAACACGATCGGTTCCGCTGGGGACAGAACGATCCACGTCACCCAGCAAGTTCGTTCCTGCCGGTGGGACGAACGTCGTTTACAACGCACGGGACGAAGGATTACATTTTGCTGACGGATCAGAACGACCGGTGCGACGCGTTCGCTACCACACACAACAAACCTGGCGGTGGCGCAATCCGGAAACGGGTGCATCCCTCCGTGTCTCCTATCCCACCGAGGAAATCGTGCTCATCCCAGTCTCAGGTCAATGAAATCTCATGCT
>QHQV01000258.1 GCA_003219945.1 Verrucomicrobiota bacterium
CGCATTTTCCTCGCGATGTTGTTAGCAATGATGCTGGCAGGCGTGACCGGAACGGTGATTAAACGCGCCGTTCCACGGGCGCGACCGTCGGTGCAGACTGACGAACGCTGGGGTGGGCCGCGTTTCAGCTCGAAATATCACTCCTTTCCATCCGGGCATGTTGGCGCTTCGACCGGCTTCTTTGGCGTTTTACTTATCGCCCGTCGGCGCGTCGGCATTGCGTGTCTCCCGATTCCAATTCTGATCGGACTCTCACGGATGTATATCGGCGCCCATTATCTCTCCGACGTCGTGTGCGCAGCGGTGCTGGGAGGTCTATGGGCGCTTGTGGTAGGGCACTTCCTGTTGCTGCCAGTCGCCAATCGCCAATTA
>QHQV01000260.1 GCA_003219945.1 Verrucomicrobiota bacterium
TCCGATGACGACGCGGTGGAATTTTTGTTCCTTGAGCGTCTCGGGGCAACGCGTTGGAAGTGCATGGTTATGCCGGGCCGTAAAATGCGGGTTGGCGCGACCGCAACGATCGGCGATGTGTGTTTGCGGGTCGAGAAAATCACCGCAGAGGGCGAGCGGATCATCGCGTTCGACACCGATGTTGATGTTTACGTCGGTGGTTCCATGCCCTTACCGCCGTATGTCGATCGGGCCAGCGATGAATCGGACGCAGCGCGTTACCAGACGGTTTTTGCTCGTCAGCCGGGGGCCGTGGCTGCGCCTACGGCTGGTCTGCATTTCACGCCCGAGATTTTGAGTGAAATTCCGCACACGTTCGTCACGTTGCATGTCGGACCGGGAACTTTTCTTCCTGTGCGCTCTGAAAACATCGCCGAACACCGGATGCATGCGGAGCGTTTTTCCCTTTCGCCGGAAGCCGCAGACAAGATCAACAATGCGCAGCGGATCGTAGCTGTGGGAACCACAGCCATGCGCGTTCTCGAAACAACCATACGTAAAAGCAAACTTCTTAGGCGGCAGATTGAACCGCGATCAGGCGAGACCGATCTTTTCATTTACCCGCCGTTTACGTTTCGGATTGTCGATGCGCTGTTAACGAATTTCCACTTACCGCGTTCGACTCTACTCATGCTGGTGAGCGCGTTTGCTGGACGCGAATTCATTCTTCGCGCGTACGAGAAAGCCGTTCATGAACGGTATCGCTTCTACAGTTACGGCGATTGCATGCTGATCTTGTAATCTTCCTCTTCCCCTTCCTCTGATCTTCCGGAGGCGAAGCAAGCAGAAGCACAGGAGAGGAAGATTGCGGATACAGACAGTGTGCTATTATCCGCTCCAGATGAGCGACAAACCAAACGGCGAGTTGGTGATTCAAACCATCGCCATGCCTCAGGATACAAATCCGAATGGCGACATCTTCGGCGGCTGGGTAACCTCACAAATGGACTTGGGCAGCGGGATTCTCGCGGCGAAAACGGCGCAAGCGCGCGTCGTCACGGCGGCGATGGAAGGAATGTCGTTCCTGCAGCCGGTGAGAGTGGGGGATACCGTCAGGTGTTATGCGCACGTCGAGAAAATCGGGCGGACTTCAATGACCATTCCCGTCGAAGTTTGGGTGACGCGTTACATGACGGGCGAAGAACTTCGCGTCACACATGGCGTCTTTACGCTGGTCGCGGTCGATGAGTCGGGAAAACCGATTCCGGTTAAGCGCGGAACGCGTGATCGCTATTGCATCCCTGAATCTCGATGACGCGTTTCGCTTACCTCTTCGAGCGGTTCCCATCGTTCGGACAAACGTTTTGCTATCGGGAAGTGGCAGAGCTTGATCGCCAGGACATCGCGCCGCCAATCTTTTCAATCCGTAAGCCGAAAGACGAGCCACCACAAGATTGGGACACGCGTATCGTCGAACGGGTGCGTTATCTTCCAGAGGAAAAGGAGCTGCTGGAAGACGTTCGACGCGCCGCAAACAAACGGAAGCTCGGCGCAGACATTGTCGCCGCTCTGGATGAATGGCGCCGCCGCACCGATTTCCTTCGCCTTTACCAGGCGATCTACGTTGGTCTGCGCTTGCGAAAAATGGGGATCGATCATGTGCACGCTCATTTCGCGGGCATGGCTGCGCGCACTGCTTTCTGGATCAACAAATTTTTTTCGATCACTTTAAGTTTTACCGCGCACGCGAACGACATTTTCTCCCCGCGGCAGTTTGAAATCGGACTGGATAAACTTTGCGATACGGCGCGTGCGATCATCACCGAAACGGATTACGCCGCGCGCTTTTTGCGCGACCGATTCTCTTATCGCGCTGATCGCATCCACCGCATTTACAATGGACTCGATCTTGGTGAATTTGGGCGGGCAGATTTTTCTTCGACTCCAGCGCTGGTTATTGCGGTGGGCCGTTTGATTCCGAAAAAGGGATTCGCTGATTTAATTCGCACCTGCGCGTTGCTCATGGAACGCGGGAAATCGTTCCGGTGTGAAATCATCGGTGACGGCCCGCTCAAGAGTGAGCTACGCCAGCAGATCGATGAACTGTGTTTGCAAAATAATGTCGAACTTCCGGGTGCAAAGCCGCAGATGCAAGTCCGCGAGCGGCTCGCCGCGGCAAATGTTTTTGTGCTCCCCAGCGTGATTGATCCCGACGGCGGCATGGACAATCTGCCTACCGTCATAATGGAAGCGATGGCGACGGGGTTGCCTGTCGTATCCACGGACCTCGGCGGCATTCCGGAAATGGTAATCGAAAACGAAACCGGATTTTTGGTGCAACCCAGCGACACCGCAGCAATGGCTGACGCGATTGAAACGGTGATTAGCGATTGTTCTTTGGCGGCAAGACTTGGCCATTCCGGCTGCGAACGCGCGCGAGCGCTTTTCTCGATCGAAAAGAATGTCCGCGAATTGTACGCGCTGCTGACGTTGTAGCGACGGGCCCGTGGCCCGTCGATGGTTACGCAAAAAGGATCGCCCACAGGGCGGTGGCTATAGTAGATCCCGAACGCAATTGAGCGCGTTCAGGTAAACGCGGTGCGGGCCGCCGCGAATCAGTTCCTCGCTGATCAAGCCCACCGGATCGTTGTTTCCAGCGGGCATTAGCTGGGGAACCCGGTTTTCGTCGTTGTGTATGCGTGAGACCTCCAGGAGATCGCCGCAATGCGCGTATGTGACGCGAAACTCCACGTCACCGCTGGTCAACGCGATTTCGTGAACCGGTTCGCCATTGCGCTCGCGGAGGTCGACATCGATGTGCTGCCTTGACGCCCGGGTAAACCGCAACTCACCTGAGGATTTCACCTCGTCAATGTGCCAATTCAATTGCGCCCCCAGCCAACCCACAAACAAAACAGCGGTCGATCGAAAGCCGGGTGCAAAATAGATCCGCACCTTGCTGATCTTAGCGAGGCGATGATGCGAAGCGGGGTGATCGAAGAATTGCGCGAGCGCGAAGCGAAGGTTGTCCAGTCGCGTCCAATTCAAATCGCAAAGCACGATTCGCTGGTTGCCCTCCTCCTGCATCACCTCGAGTAAACGTGTTTGTGAGCGAAAATCGCTCCAGCCGTGGCTGTCATAGATCACCCGATCGACCCACGTCCAAAGTTGCGAGTCAATTGGTTCGCGAAATTCTTCCTGCCACCAAAGATAAAGCGGCAGGTCCGAATCCAGATTGGAAAGGATGATGCTCGGTAGTTGTGTGGTGCATCCGCCTTTGAGCAGAAACGAAATCTGTTCGGAGCAAACTTGCTTGCCGCCAACGCTGCTCACGTGGCAGTGCGCACTGATCCAGGCGCTGACGAGGTCGTCGTCTGCACCGCAATCAGCTTCGATGACGATCGCGCGACAGGCGTGGTTTTCGGTGATTCGCGCCATCAATTGCGTGTTGCTTGGCAATGAGCCCGGATCTTCGCTGTAAACGGCAAGATTCATCAGCGATGCTCGGGTCATTGCGCCTTCGCCCTCCCGCCAGAGTTTTTTCAGCTCCTGCTCAATTTTTCCGATCTCGACCGGAGCGCCTAACGAGTATGTTTCAGCAGCCGCAGGCATAACGGGTTTATAATCTTCTCCACGCCCGGCCCTCGCGAGCGAGCAAATCATCGGCAGCTTCCGGTCCCCAGGATCCCGCGGGATAAAAATATAACTCGGGCGCATTCTTCTTTGCGTGCCACGCTTCCTCGATTGGATCGATGAACGCCCAGGCTTGCTCCACCTCGTCCGCGCGTGCAAAGAGCGTGGCATCGCCGCTCATCGCGTCGAGCAGCAGACGTTCGTATGCTTCCGGGCTGGGTTTGCCGAAGGATGTTCCGTAATGAAAATCCATTTTAACCGGCTCGATGCGAAAACTTGTGCCGGGTACCTTGGCATGAATCCGCAACGAGATTCCTTCATCGGGCTGAATCCGAATCACGAGCACGTTGAGGTCCCGGAGATCCTTATTGAACAACACCGCCGGCGCTTTTTTGAAGTGAATGGAAATTTCAGTTGCCGATTTCGGAAGCCGCTTGCCCACTCGCATGTACACCGGTACGTCGGCCCAGCGCCAGTTGTCGATGAACAAACGCAAGGCGACAAACGTTTCGGTCTGCGAATCGGGATTTACGTTTTGTTCCTGCCGGTAACCGAGGATCGGCTCGCCGTGAATAGCGCCTTTCGTGTATTGGCCACGTACAACGTTGGCCGCGATTTCGCTGCGCGACCAGCGATGCAGTGAGCGCACGACTTTGACCTTCTCGTCGCGGATACTGTCAGCGCTCAGGTCAGTAGGCGGTTCCATAGCGACGAGACATAGGAGCTGAATCAGATGATTTTGTACCATGTCGCGCAATGCGCCTGCGTCTTCGTAATAGCCGGCCCGAGTCCCGACCCCGAGTGTTTCCGCCGCTGTGATCTGCACATTATCGATGTAGTGCGTGTTCCACAGCGGTGAGAAAATCGCATTGGCAAATCGGAGGACCAGAATGTTCTGCGCCGTTTCCTTACCGAGGAAATGGTCAATGCGGTAGGTCTGATCTTCTCTGAAGGAATTGCGCACGACGCGATTGAGCTCGCGCGCTGAGGCGAGATCAGTGCCGAATGGTTTTTCGATTATGACGCGTGCCCAGCTTCCTTTGCAGGTCTGGTTCAGCCCTGCGGCTTTCAGGTTTTTGAGAATCGATTCGAACTGGTCAGGACCGGCTGCCAGATAAAACAGACGGTTGCCGCGTGTGCCATGGCTTTTGTCGAGCTCCTCGAGACGTTTGGTCAGCCGCTCGTAACCAGCTTCATCACCAAACTCGCTCCGGTGATAAAAAATAGATTGCGCAAACGCGTTCCAGATTTCGTCGCGCACCGGCTGACGCGAAAACTTGCGCATGGATTCTTCGAGGTCGCGCCGAAAATCGTCGTCACTTTTGTCGCGCCGAGCGAATCCAACGATGACGACGCCGGGCGGCAGTTCGCCGTCGGCCGCCAGGTTATATAACGCCGGGACAAGTTTGCGATGAGTGAGATCACCCGTAGCACCGAAGATCACGATGCTACATGGCTGTGGCACGGGCCGCGCCGACAATCCTTCGCGCAGCGGGTTTGGTTCGGGTTGATCCGCCGTGCGATTCATTCCATCCGCAGATTACGAGATTTTCGCCGATTGAATAATACGAATTGATGCAGGCGGGTTTTGTAACTGAAAAAAAATTGATTGCAGCGTTCGTCGCGCTGCGCACCTAGACGGGCAATGGAAATCTGCTCGTCAGATCGATGACTTTTTTGCGCACGTTCTCGAGTGCGCCTCCGTCGCTACGATTCTCGAGCGCTTCGGCAACAAGCTCGGCGATCTCGAGCATATCTTCTTCTTTCATGCCGCGCGTGGTGACTGCGGGCGTGCCGACGCGGATGCCGGCCGGCTTGAAAGGCGAGCTCGTGTCGAACGGGATGGCGTTTTTGTTTACGGTAATGCTGGAGCGGTCGAGAACTTCCTGCGCTTCCTTGCCATTGAGATCCTTCGGGCGAAGATCGACAAGCATCAGATGATTGTCGGTTCCACCGGAGACGATGCGATAACCGTGTTTGGCTAAACCGGCGGCCAGGGCTTTCGCGTTAATCACTACCTGTCGCTGGTATTCGCGAAATTGCGGTTGCAGTGCTTCATGAAAACAGACCGCTTTCGCGGCGATGACGTGCATAAGCGGGCCGCCTTGCACGCCAGGAAAAACCGTGGCGTCGATTTGCTTCGCGAATTTTTCTTCGCACATCACGATGCCGCCACGTGGACCGCGCAAACTTTTGTGAGTCGTGGTGGTTACGAACTGTGCGTGCGGAATCGGGCTCGGATGTTGCCCTCCTGCGACCAGACCGGCTATATGCGCCATGTCGACAAAGAGAATCGCGCCGACTGAATCGGCGATTTGTCGTAGCCGCGGGAAATCAATGATGCGCGGGTAAGCGGATGCACCGGCCGTGATCATCACTGGCCGGACTTCCTCGGCTTGTTTCTGCAATGCGTCGTAATCGATTTGCTCGGTCTTTTCGCTCACGCCGTACTGCGACACGAGGTAGAATTTTCCGGAGAAATTTGCCGGATGTCCGTGCGTGAGATGGCCGCCGTGCGCCAGATTCATCGCCAGAATCTTGTCGCCGGGTTTCAGCATCGAGAAGTAAACGGCCATGTTTGCCTGCGCACCGCTGTGCGGCTGCACGTTGACGTGTTCGCAGCCGAAAAGCCGCTTGGCGCGGTGGATTGCCAACTGCTCGGCGGTATCGACGTTCTCGCAGCCGCCATACCAACGTTTCCGCGGATAACCTTCCGCGTATTTATTGGTCATCACGCTACCCTGAGCTTCCATCACCGCGCGGCTGGTGAAATTTTCAGAGGCGATCAATTCGATGTTCTCACGCTGGCGTTTTTCTTCCGCAGCAATCGCATCAAAGATTTCGGGATCCACTTTCCGTAATGCCTCGCCGTAACATGGCGCCGATGTGGAAGCGATGGATCCGGGTTCAAATTGCTGAGAAAGATGGTCCATGGAATAAGATATGTCGGACGAGCGCACCGCACCAGGGCGGACGAGTTCGCCCTGTTCTACAAATGCGAGGACGCTCGGCAGAGCGTTTTTGATAATGCGTGCGCAACCCTCGTACACTTCGCGGCCCAAACCGATGGGGTCGGGTACATCGCGCCACACCGTCGTGCCAGGCTGTTCAAATTCACGGATTAAGAACGTTTTTTCCGCACTTTGTGGAAACAATGTTTGTATCGTTTCGAGGTGCGCTCCGGTCATGGCGAAAATGTGCGTAGCTCGATCAACCAGCGCTCCGGTCAGCGGCTGGCTGCGCAGGTCGCTTATGTCTGTGCCTTCCTCTGCACAGACTTCCACCGCATACACGCTTGGCGGCTGACCACGAACCGCGTGCACGCCGGCCGATGCGACTTCAATGTCCTTCCGGTTGCCAGTCAGGCGGCGAAAAAACCCTTCTGCGATCGGGCTCCGACAAATGTTGCCTGTGCAGACGAAGAGGACGTTTTTCACGGGTCGCAACGCGCAGCGAGCGCGTTTCTCAACCTAAAAGCGAACCTCTCCAAGTCAATTTCCGATGGTCCAAGAGCGTCGTTTCGTGAGTGATTTGTCGCTTCTCGCAGCGGCGCATTGCGGTTATGGTGACCACCGTTCCATCGCTCTCCAGCAAATGAACGTCGAGACGCTGCGCCTTGTGCCATTGTTTGAGTCGCTCGATACCGAGGCGGCCCATGAATTGTGCGAGTTGCTCGAGAGCCTCGATTCAAAAGCAGGTGCGGTTCTCTTTCGCGCCGGTGATGAAGGAAACGCGATGTATATAATCGAGCAGGGGAAGGTCCGCATCTGCGTGCGAGCGAAGGACGGACACGACGTTACGCTTACCGAATTACACCGCGGCGATTTCTTTGGGGAAATGGCGTTGCTCGGTGGTAAGCCGCGCTCGGCCGATGCGCGGGTTGCGGAGGACGCACGGTTGGCTGTGCTTTCGCGCGACCATTTTCTTTCCTTTGTTAGCAGCAACCCAAACGTTGCGCTGGAGATGCTTACAGCGCTTGCCAACAGGTTACGCCATACAGATGAACTTTTGCGTCACACTGCGACCCGCAACGTCAATGTCGAGCAAGCAGCGCAGCTTACCCTTTCCGATCGCGCAGCGGATCTCATCGCTGAATTCGGCGGCAGTTGGAAATTTATTATTGCCGCCGTGTTCCTGTTCAATGTTTGGGTATGGATAAACATCTGGTTGGCGCGGATGGGGAAAATTGGCTTCGATCCATATCCGTTCTTACTGCTGAGTACTGGGATTAATATGCTTTCGGTGCTGCAGGCGCCGATCATTTTAATGTCGCAAAACCGGCAGTCCCACAAAGACCGGTTGCGCGCCGAAATCGATTATCAAGTGAATTTGAAGAACGAGCTTGCGTTGAATGAGATCCTTGAGCGCTTAAGAGCGCTCGAACCCAAGTACCGCGAGCAGACAGCAGAAGAATACGACGTCACAAAAGTTCAATAATCCGGCTTGGCCGACCGTTGGAACATCTGACGGCAGGTTGCCGCGTTGATCGCCCTGATTATCGTCCTGTTGCCGTCTCCGTATGGAAAAACTGCTTACCAAATCATTTCTGATTTTGACTCTCCTTATAGCGTTGCTCGGCTGTGCCGGTTCGGGTCCCAGTCCTGAACAGCAAGCGCGCGAGGCGGACCAGCAGAAAGAAGCCGAGCGTCAGCAGGCGGAGTTTCGAAAAAGTTTGCCTCCGGTAAGTAACCCAGGGCAGGGGTGGTAGACGAACCGCGTGATTCATCATCACGGGGGAAGGCGTTAGACATTCGAATTTCGTCGTTGAAACTCCAGCATGCGGTCGCGCTGGAAGCGAATCCGATATCGGCTGGAGTGGCTGGGACTTGTTCTTGCCACAAAAGTAATCCCTCTGTGTTCGCGAACGGCGTGCTATCACATCGCTCGAGCGGCAGGGGCCCTGCTGAGCTTTGTTGATCGGCAGCGCTATAAGGTGGCACTGAGCAATCTCGAGGTCGCATTCGGAAATCGATTCTCGCCTCAAGAGCGACGAGAAATTGTGCGTGCCTCATTCCAGCATTTCGCCCGGACCATGGTCGATCTGCTATGGAGCCCGCGTCTAACACAAGA
>QHQV01000259.1 GCA_003219945.1 Verrucomicrobiota bacterium
CGCGGCGTCTGACGCAATATTTTTGCGATGGAACGAGAACAATCATCACCCGCAATACGAGTCCGGATGTCGGCTTTGAAACGAGCTTGAATCCGTATCGAGGGTGCGAGCACGGCTGTATCTATTGTTACGCGCGACCGACCCACGAGTATCTCGGGTTTTCGGCCGGTCTTGATTTCGAAAGCAAAATCATGGTGAAAACCAATGCCCCTGAACTGTTGCGCTCCGAAATGGAATCACCGCGATGGCAACCGCAGACACTTGTGTTGAGCGGTGTGACCGATCCGTATCAACCGGTCGAGAGAAAATTGCGGATCACTCGCGGCTGCCTCGATATCCTCGCAAAATTTCGCAATCCTGTGGCGATCATTACAAAGAACCATCTCGTCACGCGCGATATCGATATTTTGCGCCAGCTCGCCGCGTGTAATGCCGCGGCGGTTAACGTTTCAGTGACGTCTCTTGATCCGACGTT
>QHQV01000147.1 GCA_003219945.1 Verrucomicrobiota bacterium
CTCCGGCACGCCTTCTGAAAGCGGCGTAACCGCCTCGGCCATTTCAGTCGACAAATCCGCACGGGCAACTGGGCTGAGTATCCCCATGAGACATACGAGAGCTAGGTGTGCGATGTGTCTCATCTTCTCTCCAGCATTGCCCGTAAGTACTGCCCGGTATGGCTGGCCGGAAGAGTGGCGACCCTCTCAGGAGGACCTGATCCGACCACCTTGCCGCCATATTCGCCACCTTCAGGACCCAAATCAATGATCCAGTCGGCGGACTTAATCATCTCGAGATTGTGTTCGATCACCACGATGGTGTTGCCCGCATTGCGGAGCTTCATCAACACCTCCAGCAATTTTTCAATATCGGCGAAATGCAACCCGGTCGTCGGTTCATCGAGAATGTAAACAGTGCGACCGGTCGCTTTCTTAGCAAGCTCTGTGGCAAGTTTCACGCGCTGCGCTTCGCCGCCGGAAAGAGTCGTTCCGGACTGGCCGAGTCGCAAATAGCCCAACCCGACGTCGAGCAGTGAATTGAGCTTTTCCGCGATGGTTGGCACATTGCGGAAGAATCGCGCGGCTTCGTCCACCGTTAGACCGAGCACATCTGCAATATTCTTGCCTTTGTAAGTGATCTCGAGAGTCTCGCGGTTGTAGCGTTTGCCCCGGCAAACCTCGCATTCGACGTAAACGTCGGGCAAGAAGTGCATCTCGATTTTGATCAAGCCGCCGCCCTCGCAATTCTCACAACGGCCGCCTTTGACATTGAAACTGAATCTACCTGCGTCGTAACCGCGGACCCGCGCTGCGGGCAATTGCGCGAACAATTCGCGTATCGGGGTGAACGCGCCGGTGTATGTAACCGGATTCGACCGCGGCGTCCGTCCGATCGGGCTTTGGTCGATCACAACTACTTTATCGATCTGTTCCAGACCGCGAATCGATTTGTGAGCGCCCGGCTTATCTTTCGAGTTATAGAAATGCCGGAAAAGGGCGCGCCGCAAAATGTCGTCCACCAAAGTCGATTTGCCGCTGCCGGAAACACCAGTCACACACGTTATGCAGCCGAGAGGAAATGAGACATCGATTTTTTTCAGGTTGTTTTCACTTGCGCCCACGATTGTAACCCAGCCATCGGGCCGCGGTTGAGCGCGTTGTTTTGGAATCGCAATGCGCGCCCGTCCGGAAAGATAATCGCCAGTCAAAGAATTTTTCGCGCGCGCGATGTCGGGGAGAGTTCCCTCTGCCACAATCTCGCCGCCACGCGGCCCTGCACCCGGACCAAGATCAAGAATATGGTCGGCAGCCCGAATCGTTTCTTCATCGTGCTCGACCACGATGACGGAATTCCCGAGATCGCGCAATTTTCGCAGCGTTCCCAGTAAACGCGAGTTGTCGCGTTGATGCAGACCAATGCTGGGTTCATCGAGAATGTAGAGAACGCCAGCCAGACCCGAGCCGATCTGTGTTGCCAGCCGGATCCGTTGTGCTTCGCCGCCGGAAAGTGTACCGCTCTCACGATTTAATGTGAGATAGCCCAGCCCGACTTCGGCGAGAAATTCCAGACGCGACTGAATCTCG
>QHQV01000148.1 GCA_003219945.1 Verrucomicrobiota bacterium
TGCCGAAGTAAAGAGCGGCTTTGAATCCTTCAGACAAATCGGCAAACGGCACGTCTTCGTTCACGTTGAAGTGTTTGATTAGGGCATCCTGCAGATGCCGGTAATAGACGCGCATCCGTTTTGTGCCGCGACGCCAGGGTGTGATTGCTCCTTCGGCCAGCGTTTTGGTTTGGTCAGAGATCATCAGCTCCGGATCGACTACCAATTGTGTGCCCAGACCGTGGCAAGCCGGGCATGCGCCGAGGTGGCTGTTGAAAGAAAAATGTCTCGGCGTCAGCTCGCCTAAGTTGAATCCCGTTTCAGCATTCCCG
>QHQV01000149.1 GCA_003219945.1 Verrucomicrobiota bacterium
CTTTTCCATTCGATCGAGGAACTGCCGCGCGTAGGCGGAAAGGCTCTCGACGTAACGGCGTTGCCCTTCGGCATAAAGCGTGTCGAAAGCGAGCGAGGATTTCCCCGAGCCGCTTAAACCAGTAATGACCACCAGCTTCTCACGCGGAATCTCGACGTGGAGATTCTTGAGATTGTGCTGGCGGGCACCGCTAATCTTAATTGCTTGCGCAGGCATTCTGCCGAGAGATGTCGAACCTATCAGTCAAGCACAAATGCTCCTTTTCTCCAGCGAGATTGCATTTACGATCGCACAAGAACCTATCGATGAGCGTTGGTGAAAGCGGCGGTGGCGGGCCGCGCTGGAACAAACGCACTAACACGCGCTCGGAGACGCTGGCAGCCATTTGAGTCGCGCCGCGAGAGTTGCGTTAAGCGCTACGATAACGAACTCATTGGCGGGTCTTTTTTAGTAGCTGATTCTAATTCATCAGCCGAAAGCTCATTTGGTGTTTTGCCTGTTAGGCGACGGGATCACCGTCGCTTCGAATTCGTCGCAGCGGGGTTCTGGCGGTCTAGTTTATGGCGAATCCAGAGCAAAACCGTAAGGCTGCCCCAAGGCTACCCTTGGGCGAACAGATAAATTGCGAACAGCGTGAGCAGAAAGTAG
>QHQV01000150.1 GCA_003219945.1 Verrucomicrobiota bacterium
TTCTTTGCCCGAAAAACAGCGCGGTGATCGCTGCGCCGGAAAGAATTGCTCCGTACAATCCGACCCTCGAATCTTTTAAAAGAATTACCAGTAGACAGCCGATAGCGCTCAGCGCGCCGGCCGTGAGTTCCAAAATCGTGATGCAGATCAGCAGCGCAGGAACGATCCCCGCAAGTGGGCTCTTCGCGAAATGTCCTTTTAGCCATTCAAAATTTCCGCGGCGGTCGACGACTTTATCGATCCCCGATTGAAGAAATAGAATCGCCAAGAAAGCAGAGGCGAGAATCTGCATCAGGTAAGTGGCTTCAGGCGCGCGCACAATTGCGATCATCAGCGGAGCTTAGCCGAACCATCGCGGATTTGTCGATGCCCTGATCTTAGGGAACGAAAAACAGGGACGCGGTTATGTCCGCGTCCCTGCTTTGTAGAACTGCCTCGCGAGACCTACTGGCCGACTTCTTATCTTCAGTCTCCCTGGGCGACTGCATCGGCGAACGCGACCTCGCCTGATTTCAAATCCAACTCCGCTTCGGCCGGTGTCCCAAAAACGCGTGCACGTCTGTCATCGAATTCGCCTCCCCATCGCGCGACGACGACCGTTGCCAGGCAATTGCCGATGACGTTCACGCATGTGCGACCCATGTCCA
>QHQV01000151.1 GCA_003219945.1 Verrucomicrobiota bacterium
TGATCCGTTGTTGCGCGGCTTGCGTGGCGATGTTCGCTACAAGAACTTCCTCGCCAAGCTCGGCTTGCCCGGATCGTCATGAGCGAAAAGCCTTCTTTCTTTGCCGAACTAAAGCGCCGCAATGTTTACAAGGTTGCGGTCGCCTACGCAGTTGTGGCCTGGCTGCTGATGCAGGTTGCCAGCCAGATATTTCCATTTTTCGAAATTCCCAACTGGATTGTCCGCCTGGTAATTCTCCTGCTCGTGATCGGCTTTCCGGTCGCGCTGATCATCGCATGGGCATTTGAAGCGACACCCGAAGGAATTAAACGCACAGAAGCTGCCGATGCAGCGGGACAACGGTCACGCGGCGGCGCCTGGATTTACGTTGTCCTAATCGGTGTAGCTCTCTCCGTCGCGTTGTTCTTTGTCGGCCGGTATACTGCTGGACATGGAACGGCGCGATCCGCCTCCGAAGAACTACGGCCTGGAAAGCACAACGAGGTGGCTATAGCGGGTCCGGACAAGTCGATCGCCGTGCTGCCGTTGATTAATGAAAGCGGTGATCCGAAGGACGAATATTTTTCGGATGGATTATCGGAAGAGTTGATTGCAGCTCTGGCTCAAATCAGTGGACTAAAGGTGATTGGTCGCAGCTCTTCGTTCCGCTTCAAAGAGAGGCATGAAGACCCGAAAGCGATCGGCCAGAAGCTTGGCGTAAGCACGCTTCTCGAAGGCACGGTGCGCAAGCAGGACGATCGGGTACGCATCGTAGCTGAACTGGTGAACGCCGGCGACGGCATCGCGCTCTGGACGCGAACGTTCGATCGGGAATTAAGAGATATCTTCACAGTTCAGCAGGAAATCGCCAGGGCCGTCGCCGAGTCACTCAAGGTGACCTTGCTCGGTTCGAACGAAAAATCGGCCCAGATGGCATCGAACAGCGTGCAAGCGCACAACGCTTACCTTCAGGCCCATTTTCATTTTCAGCGCCGCAACCTCGAAGATTACCGCAAAGCCATCACTTATTTCGATCAGGCCATCCAGCTGGACCCGAATTATGCGTTGGCTTACGCAGAACGTGCGGAGGTGTGGACCATGATTGGGGACCTCGCTGGCGAACGCGCGACCGCGTACCCGAAAGCACGCAGCGACGCTGAGAAGGCGGTCGAGATCGCACCCGCCTTGGCCGAGGCGCACGCGGCCTTGGGCTGGGTCCGCTTTTTTGGTGAGTGGAAGTTTGCCGAAGGCTTGAGCGAACTAAAGCGCGCCAAAGAACTCTCTCCGGCAAATCCTACCGCCAACGATCTGCTGGCGCGTGTAATCGTTTACTTGGGGCACATCGACGAGGCGGAGCGACAGGCACGTGAGGCGGTGGAACTCGATCCGTTGTCGGTTGCGACACAATTCAACCTGGCGCGGGTGCTTTTGTATGCGGGAAAACTTGAAGAGGCAGACGCGGCAGGACGCAAAATAGCGGAGTTGCAGCCGTCTTCGTCTTCCAGTCATCGCTGGCAGGTGTTCGTTGCAGTTGAACGCGGCGACGGCGACACAGCTCTACGCGAAGCGCAGCTCGAGCCAGATGGTGACTTTCGTCGTTTTGAGCTCGCACTCGCACATTACGTGCGCGGTGATCGCAAGGCGGCGGACGCGGCTTTGGCCGAACTCGTGACCACTGGCCGAAAGGGCTTGGACTATCAAATCGCTCAGGCTTACGCCGTGCGAGGCGAGAGAGACAAAGCTTTCGAATGGTTGCAAATCGCGTTCGATAATCACGACGGCGGGACGCTTAGTCTTGCGGTCGATCCATTATTGCGCGGCTTGCGCGACGATCCCCGATACAAGAACTTGGTCGTCAAAGTCGGTTTACCCACAACGTCATGAGTGACAAGCCGTCATTTTTCTCCGAGCTAAGACGACGCAACGTTTTCCGGGTTGCATTGACTTACGCAGTGGTGGCGTGGCTGCTGATTGAGATTGCGTCGGTTCTTTTGCCGTTACTCGACGCGTCAGAATCGATCATCACAGCATTCGTGGTATTGCTCGCGCTTGGCTTCGCCGTGGCTCTGTTCATTTCCTGGGCTTTTGAAATGACACCGGAGGGCCTGAAGCGGACGCAGGATCTTTCGCCTGATGAGGTCATTCCGTATTGGAGCCGCCGCAAGTTCGCGACATTTATCTTTGGCGTCGCAGGCATTGCGTTTTGTCTTTCTGCTTACCACCTGCTCTTCCTCCCGCCATCGCGAAATGTTTCGCAAAACGAGACGGTTTCGATCTCGCAATCATCACCTTCGCCCTCGGAAAAACCTAGCGGTACGCAACCAATCGAGCGAAGTCTTCGTGATCTCGATGCCCAATGGGCGAAAGCTGCAGGAGCAAAGGATGTCGAGCAAACGATGGCTTCCTATTCGGATGACGCGATTGTGCTGCCCCCAAACGCGAAGAGCGCAGCGACGAAGGAGACGATCCGAAACGTCTGGAGAGAGATGTTCGCGAGCCCGGGGTTCATCATCACTTGGAAGCCGACCAGAGTGCAATTGGGGAAGTCCGGCGATATGGGGTGGGTGAGCGGCACGTACGAATTGACGATGAACGACGCGAGCAGCAAACCGATCAACGATCGCGGGAAATACCTCGAGGTCTGGGAAAAACAAAGTGATGGAAATTGGAAATGCCGTGCCGACATGTGGAATTCCGATCTCGCCGCTTCTGCGCCCGCACCTCTCGAGAACAAATAGCCGGTTGTCGTCCTTATTTTGCCGGACCTGAAGACCATCAGTTCACACTGAAACCGAAACAGATTCGATGAACTGGGAAATGCTCACCGCGATCGGCCAATTGGCTGCTGTGTTCATTGGAATTCCTTCGGTTATTTACTTCGCGGTTCAACTCCGTGAACAAACCAGAGAACGGCGTCAGGCGGCGGTGAATGCGCTGACTGTTCAATGGGGCGATCTGACGAAAGCGTTGCATGAAAACGCAGAGTTTACCGCCGTTTATCTTCGCGGTGTGCAGTCCTTTCACGACCTCGATGCTGTATCGAAGCTTCGCTTTAGCGCTTTCCAAAATCGCTTCTTCAAAAACTTCGAAGGAATGTACTACTCAAGACGTGAAGGGATATTAAATACCGAGTTGTGGAATGAGATTGATCGCACCATGAGCGATTTCCTCGCCTACAACGGAATTCAGGAATGGTGGCAGACACGCAGGCACTGGCACACCGAAGCGTTTGCTCGTGTCGTTGACGGCATCATAGCCAGGGGCGAGAAGCCGACGGCGTATTCGACTTATGACCTGAAGCAGGTTGTGCTGCCGAAAGACAGCTAATGAGCGACACTCGAGAATGGCCGCGAATTGCAGTCGTAGGCGCGGGCGCGGTAGGCGGCTATTTCGGCGGAATGTTTGCCCGGGCTGGCGCGCCGATTGTTTTCATCGGGCGAAAACATTTTGCTGACGCAGTTAACTCGAAAGGTCTTGTTCTCGATAAATCAGAAGGCCAGGAGCGAATCGCGATCAAGGCGACCGTTAACATGAGCGGCCTTCGAGATTGTTCGCTCATTCTTCTCTGCGTTAAGGCGAACGATACGTCAGCAACGGCGACACACATGGCTAGATTCGTTAGGCCAGATGCGACGGTAGTTTGTTTGCAAAACGGCATCGATAATGCGGATCAGGTTCGCGCTGTGGCAAACGTGGTGGCGGTGCCGGCCGTCGTTTATGTCGCGGTCTCGGTGCCCGAATCCGGTCGCGTGAAACATCTCGCACGTGGTGATTTGATCATCGGACCAACGTCCGAACTAACAATGCAGCTGGCAGATCTTTTCGTTCGCGCCGGTATTCCGTGCCGGGTGTCCGACAATATCGAAGGTGAACTCTGGCTGAAGCTCCTGCGTAATTGCGCATTGAACGCGATCTCTGCATTGGGACACTGCCGTTACGGCCAAATCGCGCAAAATGATGATGCAAAAAAGCTGATGGAACAAATTGTGGACGAAGTGCTGGCCGTGGCTCGCGCGGCTCGCGTCGTTTTGCCCAGCGTTGATGACCGCGAATCCGGAATGGCGGCGGCCATGGAGCTCGCGACGCAAATGGCTGACGCGTTTTCTTCAACCGCGCAGGATTTGAATCGCGGCCAGCCGACAGAGATCGAGGCACTCAACGGCTACATTTCCCGTCGCGGTGCGCAGCTTGGTATTCCCGTGCCCGTGAATCACGCATTGTTCACGCTGGTGAAATTGGCTGAGGTGGAACTGGCCACGTCTGGCGACATTATTAAACACAAATTATGACATCAGTCACTTCACACACGCGCGGTCTCATCCAAATACTGTCGGGATACGGAACGCTAATCTCGATGATAGTCGCGTTATCGTTAGGCATCGCGACCGACTTGAATGCCTCTTGAGACGAAGACGCAAAGACTGTGGCCGCCTTGGATACGAAATACCAAGCCGCAGTTAGATCCAGTGATGCCGCTACAATGGATCAGATTTTAGGGGACGACTTCGTCCTGGTGACCGGGCGCGGCAAAGTTTCTAGCAAAGCCGACCTGCTTCAATCAGCGCGAAAAAAGGAAGTCACCTACGAACGTCAGGACGAGGAAGCTGAAACACAGAAAATCAGAGTATGGGTGACACGGCAGTCGTAACCGCTCTTCTTTGGATCAAGGCGGTGCAGGGCGGCAAACGAGTTGATTACAAATTATGGTTTAGCGACACGTGTGTCCGGACTCCAGCGGGCTGGCGTTACGTGTTCGGGCACGCTTCTCTACCTTTGCCTCAGGGGAAACCCAAGTAAGCCGAGTGAGTGCACGCGCCTGGCGTGGCTGTGATCGCAACCTCGCGATCACCAACTTTCTATTCCACTGGAGATTTTGCGTTCGAGTGCAAAGAAATTGGCTCCAAAATTTTTCAAAAAAGAGATTGCGCATGTGCAACAGTGATGTAGTTAACTATAACACTATGACAAGAGAGAGCTCGAACATCTGGTTTCGCTTCCGCGTGCTCACGTGATCTATGAAATGGAAGCGAATCCTGAAGCGCAGTGCCCTTGTGGTTGTGGTCCTGCTTTTCGTCTGGTTTCAGGTTGCCTATTGGAGTTCCACCAACGACTGCCAGCGGAGCATTCCTCCCGGAGGTGAGCGCATGAAAGCGATTAAGTTTTGCGAATACGGCCCGCCCGATATCCTGAAGCTCGAGGAGGTCGAGAAGCCGGTGCCTAAGGACAACGAGCTTCTCGTCAGAGTTCGCGCTGCATCCCTTAACTTCATTGACGCCGGCCTGGTGCGCGGTCCGTCGGTCCTCCGGTTGATGGTCGGTTTGCGGAAGCCAAAGTTCACAGGTTTCGGGCGCGACTTCGCAGGTGTTGTTGAAGCGACCGGTAAGGATGTGACTGAGTTCAAACCGGGCGACCAAATCTTTGGAGTAAAATGGGGCGCGATCGCGGAGTACGTATGCGTTCGCAAAGACCGCGTGGCTTTGAAGCCAGCCAATATTACCTTCGAGCAAGCCGGCGCGGTTGGGCTCGCGGGCCTGACTGCGCTGCAGGGGCTGCAGACAGGAAAGATTCACGCCGGCGAGAAAGTGCTGATCAACGGCGCATCTGGTGGCGTTGGGACCTTCGCGCTGCAGATCGCAAAGGCGTTCGACACCGAGGTCACAGCCGTTTGCAGCACGCGCAACGTGGAGATCGCGCGGACGCTCGGCGCCGATCACGTCATCGACTACACCAAAGAAGACTTCACCAAGCGCGAGGAGCGCTACGACCTGCTCTTCGATAACGTCAACAATCACTCCTTTTCCGAACGGCGCCTCCTCTTAAAGCCCGGCGGCATCTGCGTCCTCGCCGGGATTGGCAGCGCAGGATTGCACAAGGGACAGTTGGGACGGATCGCTGGGAACTTCACCGCTGCATGGCGATCTCGCTTTGTGGACCAGAAGTTTGAGAGTTATGTCACCACGTCGAACCAGGCGGACCTGAAGTTCCTTAGTGACTTAATGGCGGAAGGCAAGGTGACGCCGTTTGTAGAGAAAACCTACTCGCTTGATCAAACCGCGGACGCGCTGCGCTATTTCGAGGAGGGCCACGCCCGCGGGAAGTTAGTCATCAAGATTAGCGCTGTCGTGACCAGCACAGGCGAGCTGACGCCGGATGAATACGTCCCCGCGACCGGTTTGTGGGAGACGGAGACGATGCGCAGCGTTGGTCGACCGAGGGAAGTGAACCATTAAGAATGAATCGTGAATGGAATGATACTCAACCAATCTATCGCCAGCTTCGCGATCGAGGCGTGCATATGATTCTCGATGGCGTGCTTAATGAAGGCGATCCTCTGCCATCGGTGCGCAATGTCGCAGCCGAGTTCCGGGTCAATCCGCTAACCGTGCTGAAAGCTTATCAGCAATTAGTCGATGAGGACCTGGTCGAGATGAAGCGCGGCCTCGGTATGTTCGTTAAACCGGGTGCGCGTGATCAATTGCTGAAAGACGAACGCCAGAAATTTTTAACCGACGAATGGCCGCGGATCGCGGAAAAGATCGAGAGGCTCGGTCTCACACAAAGAGAGCTGGATGCCGCAGCGGTGCGCCGTTCGTCATCGAGAAAACGTTAACGCCATGGCAACGATAGAAGCACGCGGTCTCCGCAAAACATTCGGCATGACTGTAGCGTTGGACGGCATCGACTTGCATGTGGAAGAAGGTCGGATCCTCGGGATGATCGGTCCGAATGGCGCAGGTAAGACAACTGCGCTCAATGCAATTCTTGGCCTAACATCGTACGAGGGAGAATTGAAAGTGCTCGGTCGCGATCCGTGGACGAAGCGCGACGAGCTCATGCGAGACGTCTCATTCATTGCCGACGTGGCGGTATTACCGCGCTGGATTCGCGTCTCACAATTGCTCGATGACGTCGCCGGCGTGCATCCGCGATTCGATCGCGCCAAGGCGGAAAATTTTCTGACAAGAACAACGATCAAACGCACGAGCAAGGTCAGGGAATTATCAAAGGGAATGGTGGCGCAGTTGCATCTCGCGATCGTGATGGCAATCGACGCGCGCTTGCTCGTGCTCGATGAGCCGACACTCGGCCTGGACATTTTGTATCGCAAACAGTTCTACGACTCTCTGCTCAACGATTATTTCGATCGCAGCCGCACGATCATCGTGACAACACACCAGGTGGAAGAGGTCCAGGACGTTTTGACGGACCTCATGTTCATCGATCGCGGTCGGATCGTGCTCGAGTGCAGCATGGAAGAATTCGATTCGCGTTACCTCGAAGTGATGGTGAATCCCGAGCACCTCTCCGCCGCACGCGCCCTCAAACCGATGCACGAACGGCCGGTTTTC
>QHQV01000152.1 GCA_003219945.1 Verrucomicrobiota bacterium
GCGCGTCTGATTTTTTCCTCGATCGGCATTTGCGAACTAATCATTTGTTTAGCTTCGGCGCTTGTGACCGACATCCGTTTTCGTAAGCGGGACAGCTGCACCTTCCGCGAGCAGGCCACCACAACGACTCGATCGCAAAATTTCTCACCGCCGGTCTCATAAAGGAGTGGAATATCAGCAAAGAAAAATCCGGGAGAATTGCGATGCCTTTTCGCCTCTGTCCTCCATTGGCGGCGAATCCGCGGATGGAGGATCCGCTCAAGCGCGCGTTTTTTGTTCGCGTCGGCAAATACTATGGCTCGAAGCTTCGTTCGATTCAAGTCGCCTGCAGTTGAAAACGCTCGCGCGCCAAATTCACGCCGGATTTGTTTTTGAACCTCAGGCCGATTCAGCAGCGCATGAGCTGCCTCGTCTGCATCGAAGAAGGTTGCGACCGGCAGAAGCTCGCGCAGACATTCGACGAACGTGCTTTTACCCGTGGAAATTCCGCCGGTAATCCCCATTGCAGGCATGACGCGAACGTCACCGGGGCGTGATGCCTTCGGCAAGATCGACATGAAACGTTTGCTTCATTTTCGTGCTGCCAAAGGTTAGCTCCGCCGTGTAATCACCTGCGGGCACAAACCGCTCCGGCTTTTCACCACCGTATTCTACCCTGACATCTTTGGTGGGCCGTAAATCCCAAGTCAAACGAGTAAAGCCTGGCGTGCCGGGCGCCTTTAGATTCGCTACCGGTTGGCCGCTCGCTGTCGTAACAGCGATTTTGGTTTCGTCGCCCATAAATTCGCGCAGCCAAACTGTAAACAATGCGCCCTCGGCCGGGTTCTCACCGCGATAAACGCCTTTGCCGTTCGAGTCGACGAATCCAGGTTGCAGATATCTGGCAGTGACGGAACGAACACTAAACAAGTGAATCGGCTTCGCGGCAATTTCCGGAGTGAACTCGCGAAACGGAACGCTGTCATCGATAATGGCAATGCTCCGTCCGTGTGTAGCGATAACCAGATCTGATGTGCGCGGATGAATCTGAATGTCATCAACACGCACCGAAGGGATATCGCCAATACGCACCCAGTGTTCGCCTTGATCAAACGAGGCGAACACTCCGAAATGCGTGCCGGCATAAAGCAATTTTGGATTCACTGAATCTTCGCGCACGACTTCGACCGGGTCGGCCGATGGAAGATCGCCTGTGACCGACTGCCACGTTTTTCCCAAATCGGCCGTTCGCAAAATCGAGGGACGATCATCACCCATGCGATAACCAGTGGTAGCGACGTACGCCACATTTGCATCCAATTGAGAAGCCTCGATGCGCGACACCCATTGACCGCGCGCCGGCTCAGGCAAATTGTCCGTCAACTCCGTCCACTTGCCGCCGTCATTTTCTGTCACCCACAGCCGCCCGTCATCTGTCCCCGCCCACAGCAACCCCGCGCGTTTAGGCGATTCGGCCAGCGAAAACACAGTGCCGTAATTTTCTGCGCCGCTTCCCGCGGCAGTGGTACGTCCAGGTTCGTTGCGCGTCAGATCCGGACTGATCACCGAATATTTTTCCATGCGATCAGTCAACCGGAATACGCAGTTGCCGCCCAGATAGATCACGCCCGGTTTGTGCCGACTCATGATCATCGGCGAATTCCAGTTGAAGCGATAATGCGGCTGGCCTTCAGCCGGTTGAGGACGCAAACGCCGTATCTCGCCATTTTGGAGATTGATCCGGTGCACTTCGCCTTGCTGACTTTCGGCGTAAAGCGTGTCGCGATCCGTTGGGTCGAACAGTACGTAAAATCCGTCGCCACCGGCGAGAGCAGTCCAGTCACAATTGCGAATCGCTTCCTTGCTTTGCACAGCGCTGGGTCCCACCCAGTTTTCATTGTCCTGAAGGCCGCCCGCGATTCGGAAATACGGTTTCGTGTCGTCAAGCGAGATTCGGTAAAATTCGCCCGACGGAATTTTGTTGAGATGATCCCAATTTTTTCCGCCGGCAAAGCTTTGATACACACCGCCATCAGTCCCGAGCAACACACGCTGGCAAACTTGAGGCTTTGGTGGCTTATTTTTTTCTTCAGGCTTCGGTGGTTTCGGCGGCGGCACAGTGCCGGGCTGAATCGCGAACGCGTGATCGTCGGGATGAGTTTTTTCGGTTAAATCCTCGCGAAAGTTTTTCCCGGCATCATCCGACACGAACAACGCGAACCCGAGCAGGTACACGCGCTGGTCATTCGCGGGGTCGACACGAATTTGGCTGAAATAAAATGGGCGTGGGTCCATGGCGCTCATTCGCGTCCACGTCTCGCCTCCGTCCTCGGAACGAAAAACGCCACCGCTTTTGCTGCGAAGATCGTCGAGCGGACCGAAGCCTCCTTCGTAACTTTGCACAACTGCCATCACGACTTTTGCATTACTGGCGCTAACTGACAGACCAATTCGGCCAGTTTGACCAGGAAGACCGCCGCCGAGTTTTTTCCAAGTTGCGCCGCCATCGGTGCTCTTAAAAATTCCGCCAACGTCTTCACCCCCGGTCACGCTCGGTCCCGACGTAAAACTCCACGGCGTCCGTTGGCGCGCGTACAGCACCGCGTAAACAATTTGTGAATTCGTCGGGTCGAGAGCGACATCCCCACAGCCCGTGTGTGCATCGTGCGGAGGCAATGCACGCAGAATTAATTTCCAAGTCTTACCCGCGTCAGTTGTTTTAAATAGCCCGCGTTCGCCACCATCCTTCCACAAGTTGCCCATGGCTGCGACGTAAGCGACCTCCGTCTTTTTAGGATCGAGAACGACGCGCGCAATCGTGCGGCTTTCTTTTATCCCGGCGTTCTGCCAAGTCTCGCCACCATCTGTGGACCGATACACGCCGTCGCCCCAGTCGGATGAATTCCGGTCGTTGGCTTCGCCGGTTCCTACCCAAACGACATCGGAATCAGAGGGCGCAACCGCGACCGCCCCGATGGAGAGCATTGGTTGTTTGTCGAAGATCGGCTGAAACGTAACGCCGTTGTCGTTCGTTTTGAAAACGCCGCCGTGTGCCAGGCCAACGTAGAATACAAATGGATTGCGCGGGTCAATCGCGATTTCCGACACGCGACCCCCCATCACCGCGGGACCAATCGAGCGCGCCTTCAGATTTTTAAAGAGCGCTTCGCCAAGCAGCATCGGTGAGGGAGAAGGACTCGATGTCGCAGAAGGCGACGGAGCTTCTTGTGCCGATGAAATCGTGATCGAGAAAATCGAAACAAGCAAAGTGCAGCAACGGCAAATTCGAGTCGTCATGACGGCTTATCATCGCGTCGTACGATTGTAGGGCAAGCGGGTCGCTTGTTTTGGGGAGCGCACGCGCCTCGCGTGCCGATTTCGGCGCCCTCGCCGAAATACCAGCAAGCATTTCATTGGTTGTTTCCTACGCCCGGTCGTGGATGCGTCAGCAAGTAGGCGACCATGAGTCCCAACGATTTGCGAGGGCGCCAGTCGCAGCACGCGAGGCGCGTGCTCCCCAGCAGTTTGCTATCCGCCGAACCGTTGTAACATCTTAACTTCTTAACTTTTTTATGACGGACAAAGTTTTGGCAGGAAAAATCGGACTTGTTTTTGGTGTAGCGAACAAGCGCAGCATCGCCTGGGCAATCGCAAAGGCTTGGGCTGCAGCGGGTGCGCGCCTGATTTTCAATTATCAAGGCGAACGGGTAAAGGAGAATGTCGAGGAACTGACCGGCGAGTTCGGAGAGAAGACTCCGCTGTTTCCGTGCGACGTTACGAGCGACGATCAGATCAAAGCATTTTTCGAGAACCTTCGGAGCCAAACCGATCGGGTCGATTTAA
>QHQV01000153.1 GCA_003219945.1 Verrucomicrobiota bacterium
TTGAGTGAGCGGTCGGCCGCAGGTCGCACAGGTCTCCGCAGTTTCACTCTGCGCTTTCGCGGTTCCAAGGCTCACGCTGGTGTCGTCCATGTCGGAAAAGCTGTCTCAGGCCATCAGAATTTGATACAGATGGCGCAGTTCTCCATCGATATCTTTCGGATCGGAGACGGTACTGCCCACTTCTGCTCTCAGCGATTCACGGAATCTTTCGCGGAGACGCGAAAGCCAGGTACGCAAAGTCGCGATTTGCACTCCGAGTCGGGTTGCTGCTTCCTCCTGACTGGGCGGGTTGGCGCTGCCGCCAGCCACGAACGGCCTTAATTCCTCGAGCCATTCAGCTTTGCCTTCCGCCTCAAATTCGCTTTGCAAATTC
>QHQV01000154.1 GCA_003219945.1 Verrucomicrobiota bacterium
CCGCACGGCTCAACGTGTTTTGCTCGAGCAGATGAGCAAAAAAACCCTGGACCAGGTCCTGCGCATCAGCGGAGGAATGACCGCGATGTCGAAGAAAACTGTAAAGCGGCGGCCAATACGCTTCGCAAAGCCCGGAAAGCGCCTGGTGGGCGGCGGCCTCTGAATCGGGTTCCCCGGCACGAAACACCACGGTCCAATGCGTCGTTTGAAACGAAGCACCGCCCTCCTGCAGAGTTCCCGGAATTGCTTTCGTGGGAACAGAGCGTGACCTACGAGAACTAAGTTTGCCAGAATAAAATCGCGCGGCGATTCTGTAGTACGAGCTGTCCGGCCGTGTGCTGCAGGAATGCGGGCACCGCGCCTGCCGCTACAGTGCTAATTCCGCCGGGATATGCCTCTGCCTAGTAGAAGCCGAGAACGTCCGTCTGGCTTGGGGCGACCCGGCTTAGATTAACGTTGCCTGCCACGATATACGCGTTATGCCCGCGCGCAGGCCCCTGGCCCTGCTCTCGCGCGATCGCACCGAAGCTCAACAGCGCGAACACTACAGCTACAGCCAATGCCACGATTGCTTCGGTAGAGAATTTCATTGCGATTATGTGTTTTGCAGCGACGCCTTGAGAAGGAATTCCTTCCATCCGCCGCCGGAGTTGAACGAAGTGATGCTGTAAACCAGGAACGGATCGTGTTTCCGATAAGTCGCGCGCATCAGCGACCGCCATACAGAAGTCAATAGGGTTTTCATGTTAGATAGATGCAGCCAATTGATTGCTCTCGACGCTTTCCGGGTTTTGGCGGCTTTCGAAAACCCGAACGACCGAGGCGCTGAGTTTTCGGGAAAGACGCCCTGCGCGGCGAATCCAGTAATGAAATGGTCCTAGCGACGCGTCGGCCAGGAGATCCGCGCGCACCATTTCGGGGCAGAGATCGAGCAATTTACAAACATTCATGAATGAATACGGCCAGGAAGAATCGTATGCCGTGATCCAACTGTGAGCGTCGAGATAAACTTCCCGATCGGCGGCTTTCGTGGCCGCTCGGTAACGGCGCAAATCGTACGCTGCTTGTTTCAGCACACCGATCGCCAAACCTTTTTCAGGCGTAGGCGGTGTCGGTTCGGCTGCAGGAGCAGAGAAATGGGCGCTGCGACCGTTACTTGATTCCGCATTCAAAAATGCGGCGAGCTGCTCCCGCGACATTTGTGACAGCGGGTTCTGTGCCAAACTTGGGCTCGCGAAACCGGCCGGAAACACAAATTGATTGGTGAAATTGCCGGCGTCAGTGATGTGTTTGTCTGCTGGGTGATTCATTATTGGGATGGTTGATTCAATTGCTTTCATCCCTTTCTCAAGCTTTTCGAGCCGGACATTTCAAAAAATTTGAATTTTTTTAATTTCGGCGCGAATCCCGACACCCGGCATCTGCGAAACCTGCCTTTGGACGCGCTTTGTAGGGGAAGCTTGCAGCTTCCCAAGGATGACAACGTCGATGCTAAGGCTCTTCCTCAATCTTGTAAACGACCATGCCGCGCGCCTGATAGTTCGCGAGCGCTTGCGGATGATCGCGGTTGCACGTATGCACCCACACACGCGATGGATTCGGCTCCATGCGCCACGCCTCTTCGATTGCGCTAGTTAGCAGCGCGCCGCCCAACCCTCTACCGATCCATTCAGGCAACAATCCGAAGTAAGCGATCTCGATTCCGTTTTCGCCATCCCGACGCAGTTCGTAGTAGCCAGCGACAGCATTGTCATAGTACCCGGCGAACGTCCGCAACTCAGGCGGCGTCGCGTATTCCTTCCATTGCTCATCCGTCCACGATCGTTTGTCGATCCAGTCCCATTGCTCGCCCACACGAAAATAGAGGTCGCGATTAAATCGCCAATCGCGTTCCGTCTTTTCACGAACTCGAAATCGCGCATCCGCGCGCTTTGGACGTAGCTGATCCGCTGATCGCATTTCAAGATATGTGGTTATGAGGGGCTCTGCGGGCATCGATAAATAGGGATCTTTTCGAGAATCTTGAGCTGTCATGTGCAAAACATGATTAGCTCTGACAAACTGCAATCCTATTCGTTTAGGGAGTGAAGGTCGACCTCTTGAGCAGAGGGCTGCAGGTGGAACAATAATTAGAAGGAAATTAGCGCAATCAGTATGGCTAATAGGAAATCGCGTCCGCAGAAGCGCCGCCGCCGTTCGATCATAGCATTTGAGATGATTCGGCTTAACCGGACGGCAACCGAACCGCTCCACGAACAGCTGTACCGTCAAATTCGCGACGAACTGAAATCAGGCAGGTTCGGCGAAGGCTCATCTCGACTTCCCTCGTCGCGGGCTCTGGCAACAGACCGGGGAATCTCAAGATCAACTGTTAGGCTCGCGCTTTCAAAACTTCATGCTGAAGGTTACCTCCGTTCGAAACCCGGGTCCGGCACGTTCGTCGCGAATCTTCTTCCGGAGAGCTTTTTAACCGCGGACCAACCGAAAACGTACCAGCCAATTCAGCGTCCAGCTCGCATCTCTGAACGCGTACAAGCAATTCCGGATGCACGCGTTGGAAATCAGTTCGACCTCGGGGCGACGGGCGCGGGACCAGGCGTCTCGCTGGTGGCGAGCATTCCCGCCGTCGATGAATTTCCAATAGCTGCATGGGAACGTCTCAGAGCTCAGGTTCTGGCAAAAAAAGGCGTTAACCTGTTGCGTTATTCGTCGAATCGCGGCGACGTCGACCTGCGCAAGGCAATCGCAGCGTACTTGTGCGATTTCAGAGCAGCGCGCTGTCATCCGGATCAAATCGTGATCGTGGCGGGTATGCAGCAGGCCATGCTAATCAGCGCAATGGCCGTGCTAAATCCGGGTGAGGCCGCATGGATCGAAGACCCCTGTTACCAGCAGACCCAAAGAGTTCTTAGTTTGGCTGGTGTTAAAATATTTCCCAAGGCGCTCGACACGCAGGGAA
>QHQV01000155.1 GCA_003219945.1 Verrucomicrobiota bacterium
TCATCGAGAAGGAAAATCTGCGCGGCACGTTTCATTGCCATACGGTGGCGAGCGACGGTCACAACACACTCGAAGAAATGGCCGAAGCGGCCCGCGAACTCGGGCTGGAGTATCTCGGCATCGCCGATCATAGCCGCAGCTCCGTTCAAGGCCACGGGATTGCCGCGGAAAAGTTGCTCGAGCAAGTCACAGCGATTCGGAAACTGAACAAAACGTTCGACGGATTTCGTTTATTTGCCGGAGTAGAATGCGACATCTTGCGCGACGGCTCGCTCGATTTTCCTGATCAAGTCTTGTCGCAACTCGACTATGTCGTCGCGTCAGTTCATTCCGTTTTCAATTTGAGCGAATCCGAGATGACCCAGCGCGTAATCCGCGCGCTGGAAAATCCGTTCGTCACGATGCTGGCGCATCCGACCGGCCGATTGCTTCTGAAACGCGACCCGTACCAAATCGATATTCCGGCGGTGCTCGACGCGGCAGCGCGCACCGGCTCATGGGTCGAACTTAACGCCGCGCCCAAGCGGCTCGACCTCGACTGGCGGTGGTGGCCGCTGGCCAAACAAAAAGGCGTCAAATGCGTGATTAATCCGGATGCTCATCGCACCGAGCGTCTTCAAGATCTGTGGTTCGGAATCGGTATCGCGCGCAAAGGCTGGCTCACCAAAGACGACGTGGTCAATTGCTCGCCGGTTGGGAAAATTGAAAAAGCGCTTCGGGCAAAATGCGCAAGGTAGGGCGCGGTCGCCGAGCGCGCCGAAGGTTCACGCACGGCCCAGCGGTTCGTTCTTACCTCAAGCCTTCTCTCTTTGCGGCATAAACATGGTGAGACATTTGCAGGCGCCGCCGGCTTTAATGAATTCGGTCATCGGCAACGCCTGGCAGCGATAGCCGCGCTCTTGCAATTCGGTCACGAGCTGGGGTGCGCCTTCGGGCAAAACGATGTCACGATCGATCACCACGGCGTTACATGAGAAGTGCATTGCTTCTTCCGGAGCGACATCGATCAAATCAGTCATGTGCTCGCGGATTGCGCGCTGCCCGTACTCATCAAACGCATTTGGAAACCAAAACCCACTGCCGTCGGGCAACGGACAAAAACAGGTATCGAGGTGGTAAAAGCGCGGATCAACCAGCTCTACGGAGATCGCAAGGCAACCCAGCATTTCTGCTATGGCGCGGTGCGATTGAATGTCGGAACGAAATTTGTAACCGCAAAAGAGCACGTCGTTGCCGAAGAGCGCGTCGCCTTCGCCTTCGAAGTAAAGTTTCTCCGGCAGCCAATCCACTTCGTAACCGTGTTGCTCCATCCATTTGGCGAAAAACGGTTGTTCTCCGGCGCGTTCTTTGTGACGGAAATTGCTGGGGATGAATCTGCGGCCAACCGTCAGCCCGGCATTAGCGGTGAAGACCATGTCTGGTAGTTGTGGCTGCGGCGCAATCAGATGAACCTTGCAAAATCTGGAAAGCCTCGCGTGCAGTTGTTTCCATTGCTCCTGGACGATCGCCGTTTCGGCGCCGCGGGCGACGCTCATCCATGGATTGATCTCGTACTCAATGCCGTAGTAATCCGGCGGACAAAGAAGCAGCTCGCGCATGGCACCAAAATCTACCAACTGACCTTGGACCGGCTCAGGCAATCGGCGAGTTCCCGCAGAAATGGTTCCACATCCGTGACGAGGCCGATCGATTGCAATGGCTGCTGCTCGACCGCTCGTTCCACTGCGGGCGGATCGATATCGACGCAAACGGTTTTAACGTTGTTCGTGAGGAAGGCCCCTAACGCAAGCGAGTAACGGAGGGTCGCTAATAACATCACATGAGTCACATCCCTTAGCTTGGTTCTCAGGATTTTCTCACATTCGATTACGTCAGTTGTTACGCCAGGGATCGGCCCCTCGTCACCTACGGCCCCGATCAACACGATATCGACGTCGTGTTCCACGCACGCGTGCATGATTCCGCTGGTCAAAACCTTTTCGCGGACAGCAGCGGCAATTCCGCCGACTTGCCGAATTGCATTTATCGCATGGAGATGATTTTCGTGTCCGCCGCGCGGGATTGCGACATCGGGATCTAATCCCAACGAGGTTCCAAACAAAGCGTGCTCAACATCATAAGCTGCAAATGCGTTTCCAGCGAAGAGTCGATGGACACAACCTCGTTCAATCAATCGAACCAAATGCGCGCCTCCGCCGGTGCGCACGATCGCCGGGCCGGCGACAATTGCGATTTTGCCGCGAGCGCCGTGGACGCGGCGCAATTCCTCCGCGATTTCGCGAATGATGGCCGACTTGGGTTCCTCGGCATCAACAATATTGTTGATGAACTGAAACGGATCCGTGTGCGTGGTGGCTCGCTGCACCGGCACAACACGGATTCCCTGGTGTCCGACAACGATCTCGTCACCTTTTTTGACGTCGAAGAACTTGATGGCACGCGCGCGGCCTCTTTTTCGATCAACCGCGATTGCGCTATTGATGATCGACGGCGTCACCTCGATCTCCTTACCGCCGAAGCGAACAAATGTTTGCTGGTTGGTGGTTACGTAGAACTCCGGCGGGAAAACGCCGTCGCCTAGAGCTGCGGCAACTTGAGCGTTTGCGCGCTCCAGTACTTCAGCGCCCTGCTGGCGAAGCCGCAGGATCAGCTCGTCCAACGCTTCGCCTGTTTCGGTGGACACTTCGATTCGAGCAAAGCTTTGATCTGCCCGCTTCCGACCGATTTGGACTTCAGTAATTTTGAAGTTCCCGCCATTCGTCAGAATCTGGTCCAGCACCTTCGGCAAGATGAGCGAATCAATGATGTGCCCGCGTAACTCGATCGTCTCCGAAAACATCGACAAAGTTTAGCCAAGGAAAAGCACCGCGCCAGTGAGCCGAAACTGTTGTGGTAGCGCTTGTGCCCGGGGCTGAATTTGATAAGTATGCGTTTCACACAAACCCCGCGACAACGAGCAGATCTATGGAGAAACCAACCTCGCGTGGCCCTTCGCCTAGCCGCAAAGCTGTTCACACACTGGGGGCCAGAATGAACCGTAAACCGAAGCGGCCGCCCCCGCTGCCATTGAAGAAAAAGGTCTCCGACGCGGATCGCACAGTTAACCGTTAGCAAGGAACAGATGCACAACGATTTGCCCGCTCTCGCCACCAAGATCGGGGAGAGACTTTCAATAAGCTCCGAATATGTCGTCACCCAGCCTGCAGAGTTGCGGGTTCTCCGGGACATGTCGGAAGATGAAATCCGTGAATTTGCAAAGAGCCATGGCTGGCGCATTATCCGCCGCCTCGGTGGGCGACAAATCGAATTCTACAATGATGCGAGCGTGCGCGCGCTGTAGCCTCGAGCGGTGATCCGGGCGCGATCGTCGCAGTGAACTTGGCAAGATCACCCATCCCGGCTACGGCAATGCTGGACAGCGGCGTCCAGTTAGCTTACCAATGCTGCCGCGTTCCAAATGG
>QHQV01000156.1 GCA_003219945.1 Verrucomicrobiota bacterium
GTTCCTTCTCGCCTTCATCGTAGAGGCTGCGCAGGCGGTCGTATGCTTCGCGCTCCCGCCCTTCGCAAAACGAAAGCTCGTACGCCGAGAAACGCCGGTCCCAAGGCGCTGCTTCCGGTAACGTTGCCGCCTTGGCATAATATTCTGCGGCGCGCTCGTGGTCTTTGTATTTTTCCTTGTACAATCTTGCGAGCGCTTCGTAGAGCTCGGGGCGATCGGGATTATTCTTAATTCCGCGCTCGAGAAAGTCTTTGCCGAGCGCAAAGTATTCGCGCTGCGCTTTGACTCGCAGCGCCTGGCGCGGCTGGTTGGTATCGTTCGTCGCCGCGACGCTCGCGTTCCATGCCATGTGCCATGCGGCTGTGTCCCAAAGCAGGAGCACCCGTGGTTGGAGCGTCGTGATTTGTCGAAACAACAACAGCATTCGGCCCCATTGAGTGTTTTCCCAAGCCGCATGGGCCTGGATAAAAAGGGCATCGGCGACAATTGCTCGAAAGCCGCTCAGTGCGGCGATGAATCCGAGTTGCCCGATTTTCTCGCGAAGATCGAGATTGAATTCGACGCCGCGGAAATGTTCGTGCCGGTGAAGCACCGCGAGATCGCGTTCGACCGGCAATTTAAGCAGAGCCATCACGATCAGCACCGCCAGCGCGATTAGGCCCCGCGTCATAATTCTTTTCCGTAAAACACAAACACCGCGAGTAACGTGTAAATCACGGTGTAGAAAACGCCGAGCACCGCAGTCTTGATGAATACTGCCATCGAAATGGCGGTGCCAGCAACGATGTCATCCACCAGATTAAAAGCCTGCAGATCGGGAAAGAGCAGCGCTACGATCGCAAGAAATACGCGTGTGATTAAACCGCCGCCGTGTGCGGTGAGCCAATACTCGCGCGCAGTAGCTTCCAAGTGCCCGATGAAATAAATAAAGACCATCACAACGATGGTGAAGATTGTTGAGGTGGCGAAGGTAGAGACAAACAGCGTTAGGGCTGTGAGCAGACACGCTTTGAGGAAGATGATGATGATTCCGGGAACAAGATCGACGTTGAATGCGGAGGCGCGAACGGCGCGCAGAGCATCGGCGAGCTGGTCCGGCGGCGCGCTGGCCATTTGTTTAGCGGTGGCCTGCAGCACTGCCTGCTCGCGCATGTACAGCACCGCAAGGAACGCCGCGATCATCACCAGAGTGCTGATCGCCAGCAACAGAAGAACTCCGGCAATTTTACCGACAACATATTCGAAACGGGGGACCGGCTTGGCGAGAATGGTATAAACCGTCCGGTCTTCGATGTCCCGCGGCAGCATTCGCGCCGTGGCGACGATTGCCAATAGCGAAGTGAACATCGAGATCGCGCCTAACGAGACGTCCTTCAGGATTTGGAATTCCTGTTGGAAAGAGAATTGCGCCATAAAAATCGAGCTGCCAATCAGCAGCAGCCCGAACACCAGCAGCACATAAAAAACTTTCAGGCGCGTCAGCTCAGTGAGCGTGTTGCTGGTGATGGCGAGAATGCGCGACGGGGACATTGCGCGGTGACGCTTCGGAACCGTTGAAGCGTTGAATGATTGGAGCGTTGAAGCGGTTTCGCCGTCTGTCATTTCGGTTTTGTTAGTTCGTCACTCGCGAGTTGAGCTTTTGTCATTCCCTCCTGTCGATTCCAGGAACAATCTTTCCAGCGTGGTGGTCGATTTGCGCCGCTCGAGCAATTTCGCGTTTGACTTGCCGATGAAAGATTCAATCTCGTGCATGAGTTCATCGGAAGCATCGGCGATCACAAGTTCGGTTTGATTTTCGATTGCGATTAATTCCTGCAAAGGGCCTTCGCGAACCAGCACGCCATCGGCGAGAATCCCAATGCGGTCGCAAATTTCCTGCGCTTGCGCCAGCAAATGCGACGAGAGCAGCACGGTGATTCCGCGGCGCTTTAGGTCCATGATCAAGTCGCGAATTTCGCGCGAGCCCGCCGGATCAACGCCGGCCGTCGGTTCATCGAGGACCACCAGCCTTGGATCATAGATCAAGGCTTGCGCCAGCCCAATGCGTTGCAGCATTCCTTTCGAATACGTGCCCAGCCGGCGGTCGCGCGCCTTGTTGAGCCCAACAAGATCGAGCAGTTCGTTTACGCGGCTCTTCAGTGTTGCGCCTGTCATTCCGCAAAGACGTCCAAAAAAACGCAGCGTTTCGGCGCCAGTCAGAAATTTGTAGAGATACGGGTTCTCTGGAAGAAAACCAACTGCTTCGCGACTTTCGACGAGGCGACTGTCTCGTCCAAAAATCTCGGTGCGGCCGCGTGTCGGCGACACCAGACCGAGAATAATCTTCAGTGTGGTGCTTTTGCCGGAGCCGTTCGGCCCGAGCAATCCATACACTTCGCCTGGTTCAATGCGAAGGTTGAGGTCCTTTACCGCAACAACCCTGCGAGTGGGATGGAACGGAACAGGAAAAATTTTGGTCAGTCCGTGAACAGCGACGGCTTCACGCGCGTCGGCGCCGCTGTGGCGTGGCGAGTTAGTCATGACGAATCTCAAAGCCGCGGGCAACGACTGGTTCGTTCAACTTGTTCTCGGTTTGTTCGCGAATGAGCGAGTGAAGTTCGCTTTGAGCGACCTGATCGAGAAACGCGCGTAGCTCGTCCTCATCACCTGTAACCTGAAGTTCTACGCGACCGTCCGGCAGATTGCGCACCCAACCTGTCACGTCAAAGCCTGTAGCGATGTGGCGCACAGTGAAACGGAACCCGACCCCTTGGACGCGGCCTTCATAAAACACCTGAAGCGAGATCATCACCTGCAAGAGAGGACCTGCGCATCGTCTATTTATACGAATAGACGAGACAGAAACTACCGTCCTGGTCCTCGACCGAATCGACCGATACAAAGTACTGGCCGCTGTTCTCCGGCGCCAAGCCGGCCGCCGCTTTGTCCCCGTTGCTGAAGTTCTCGGTGGTCATCTGGTTTCCGGTCTCGTCATAAACGCTGACGGCAACTTTTTTGAGTGGCTCTGCGGTGCCCACAGAAAACCAATACTGATTTCCCGAATAAAGGTTCACCGCGATTAGGGCATGATCGTGTGGCTTAAGCACTCCGCACGAATGTCCATCTCGAATCTTAAACCCGTCATTTCCAAATGCTCCCGCAAGCTCGAGTGCGTCTTTGCGTGCACTCACTTCAGCATCTGTGTCTGCGCGGAGAACAACACTCGCGCTCAGCGCAAAAATCAAAGGAAAAAATTGCAGGCAACGTTTCATTTGGGCGACTCCTTGCTCTCTATTTTTGTCATCAGCTTGCCGACCGCCTCATTGAGTTTTCCCACGTCTTCCGCGCTTGGCGCCTTGCTCTCCGGAAAGGAAACGAGTTTCTCAATTCCGGTAAGTTGCTCGCTTACGTCCTTGACCAGCGGTTCCTGGCGTAATTCAGGCGAAATTGCATTCAGCTTTGACTGCATGAAGTGAACCAGTGCCGGTTCGCGCAGAACCTTTGCGGCGGCCGCGTTATAATTTTTCATAATCGCGCCAGTGACCACCTGCGTTCCGCGGATCCATCCGCCAAGAGTGACAAGGATAACCAGGTCTTGGTCGGCGTGCGATTGCATTGAGGATTTCACCTCGTTTTGCGTCGCTTCCAATTCCTCCTGAAGCGTGTCCCATTGGTTGTTCTCGGCAAATTCATTGATGCTGTTGCCGCGGCTGAGCAGTTGCTCACTCACACCGAGCGCCTTTCCCAGCTTCATGATGTCCGAGCCGATATTCTTGACCTGCTGACCATCTTTGGCTTCCACGGCGATGAACCCATCCGCTATCAAACCGCCGAGGTTGAGGGCGATCTGCGCGCGATTGGCGTAGGTCACAGGAATTGGGGCACGATATTGAGCCGACCAGTTAATTTTTCCCGACTTTCCAAGGGCAGCGAATAGCTCGCCCGGCGTCGGAACAGTAATCGAATCGCTTTTGACAGCTTTTGCCATTTGATCCGGCGATAAACGTTGCCCTTTGTCGGCTGCCGCGGGGGAAACAGCAGCAAGCAAGGCAAGCACGGGCAGTGCAACCAAACGAATCACCGCGAAGATTATGCGCGCCTCAGCGAAATTGCCAATCGGAATCTCTCACGCTGTGAGCGGGTTCCTCCCAGGCTTCTCCATACTGGCTCCAACTATACGGATTTGCCTCGTGAAGCCAAAGCTGTTCTAGTCGCCGCAGAACACATGGCGAGCACCAGCATTACCCACATTCACGCACGCCAAATTTTGGATTCACGCGGCAATCCGACCGTCGAAGCGGATGTCCGGGTTGAAAGCGGCGCGCTTGGACGAGCGGCCGTTCCCAGCGGGGCGAGCACGGGCGAACATGAAGCATTGGAATTGCGCGACGGCGACAAAAGCCGCTTCGGCGGCAAAAGCGTGAGAAAAGCGGTTGCCAATGTTAACCAGAAGATTGCGCCGATTCTCAAGGGACTGGACGCGCGAGACCAGGCAAACATCGATAAGAAACTAATCGAACTCGACGGTACGCCGACCAAGAGGAATCTTGGCGCCAACGCGATGCTGGCTGTTTCTCTGGCAGTCGCCCGTGCGGCTGCAGAGGCCGAAAACTTGCCGCTGTTTCGATATCTCGGTGGACCCGAAGCGCGAGTGCTTCCGGTGCCGATGATGAACATCCTAAATGGCGGGGCCCATTCGGATGCGCCAATCGATTTTCAGGAATTTATGATCGTGCCGCGCGGCGCGCCGAGTTATTTGGAAGGATTGCGCTACGGCACGGAAGTGTATCACGCGCTCAAATCTGTTTTGAAAGCGCGGCATCTTTCCACGGCCATTGGCGACGAAGGCGGATTTGCGCCGCAGCTCGATTCCGCTGAAGACGCGTTAGAATCGATTTCCGCAGCCGTCGAGACGGCTGGTTACAAGCTGGGCAAACAGATCTTCATCGCCCTCGATCCCGCTGCGTCGGAGTTTTATGACTGCGACCAGAAGCTTTACGTTTTCAAGAAATCGGGGGGCGCAAAAAAAACTGCTGAAGAATTGGTCGATTATTACGCCGAGCTTTGCGCGCGTTTCCCGATCATATCGATCGAAGACGGTTGCGGGGAGAACGATTGGGACGGCTGGAAAGAATTGACAAAAAAACTCGGCTCAACCATCCAACTGGTCGGCGACGATCTTTTCGTCACGAACGTGAAATTTCTTCAGAAAGGAATTGCCGAGCAAGTGGCGAATTCCATTCTTATCAAGGTAAATCAGATCGGCACGCTGACGGAGACGCTCGCAACGATCGACTTGGCAAAGAAAAATAATTACACGACCGTGATCAGTCATCGCTCGGGTGAAACTGAGGACACGACCATTGCCGATATCGCGGTAGGAACAAACGCCGGCCAAATCAAGACGGGTGCACCATGCCGGAGCGATCGCGTGGCCAAATACAATCAGCTGTTGCGGATCGAAGAAGAACTTGGTGACAAAGCTGTGTACGGCGCTACAATCCGCTGAAGTGGAGCACGGTTACGTTGATTTCCGCGCGCGTCGCGAAGCCTCAGTCTGGCAGCGACTTAACCGGATTCTTCTCGTCTTGCTGATCATCGCCGTCTGGCTTGTTATCGTGAGTCTGTTCGTGCCTCCGTATAAGAAATTAATGCAGAGCCGCACGGAAATCGACAACCTCCAGCAACAGGTGAATGAACAGCAAACTTTGTTGGCGCGCCAGACGCGCGAGGTCACTTTGCTGAAGACCGACGTGAGCTACCTCGAAACCATCGCACGCGATCGCCTTGACTTGATGAAAGAAGGCGAAACAATTTTTCGCCTCGAGACTGCGCGCGCCAAGGCGAAGCCCGTCGCTCCCGTGCGCAAGTAAGGTAGCGTACGCTTCCCGCGTGCTGGTTTCCGCGTTGCGCCGAAACCAATCTTTGTTTGATCTTTGCCGGCTCTGAAGAGGAGCGCTGTAAAAGAAAGTTCGCGATCGCGAGGACGCGCTCGCCCGCACGCCAGACGCGTGGGCCACCCTTTGCGATTGCGGTAAGTTGAATTATTTTTCCTCATGCCAACGGAAATCTCCATTCCTGATGCTGAGGATCTGAAATCGCGCGTGCGCGAATTGCGGAGGTTTCTTTGACGTCGAGCAGCTGCAGAAGAGTCTAGCTGCAATTGAAGTGCGGATGGCTGCGCCCGATTTTTGGTCGAATCGGGAGCGCGCCCAGGCTGATGTCGAGGAAGTTTCGCGATTGCGTTCGTTGATTAATCCGTTCCAACAATTCGAGCGCGAGATTGAAGATTTCAGCGCACTGCAAGAACTTGCCGCGGAAGAAGGTGATCCGGCGCATCGAGCGCAGGCGGAGAAAGAAGTGGCGACCGAACACGACCGTCTGGCTCACAAGCTCGACGAATTTGAGCTGCGCCAATTCTTGTCCGGCGAAAACGATCGTGCGAATGCGTTTGTGACGATTCAT
>QHQV01000261.1 GCA_003219945.1 Verrucomicrobiota bacterium
GCGCGAGGAAAATCAGGCCCGTCCCGAAACTGACGAAAAGTAAACGCCGCGGTAGCCTGTAACTCGCGTCGAAGATCAACGGAAATTTGGAGTGCGCCGGCGGGTCGGCGCTTTTGAAACCTGCGTATCGCGCCCGCCCAAATCTCGCCATTGCCAAGGCAATCACCGCAGCAATGCAAACCATTGCGCCCGCTGTCACACTCGTGCCGTAAAGTCCAAATGCGCCGATTAAATAAGCTTCGCCGAGAACGGCGCCAAGCATGGCCCCGAGTGTGTTTGACCCGTAAAGAAATCCGATTGCACGGCTAAACTCCGTTTCTTCCAGCAGCGGTTCCTCAATTATCACCGGCAGTGTCAAGCCCATGGCTGTCGTTGGCACGAGCAAAATCAGAAAGGAAACCGCAAACCGCAGTCCCAGCAGGGTCGGTTGATAATTCCACAACGTTTGCCACACAGGCGGCATGAAGTCGCCAAGGACCGGAAGGCTGAAAACAATCGTGCAGCCAAAGAATGCCACCACGAACTCCAGCACAGCGTAGAAATGCAGCGGCCGCCACCGCCGGATTCTCGATGATGCCGCCAGCGCGTTTCCCAATGCCAAGCCCGCCATGAAACTGGAGAGAATCAGCGCCGCAGCCCAAGTCGAGTTGCCAAAGGCCAAGCCACTAAGTCGCAGCCACAGTGTTTCGAAAATAAGGGCGCCAGTGCCGGAGAAAAAAACAACACCACAGAGAACGGCAACGCGCCCGCTTTGTGATCCCACTGTATGGGACGCATGTCTTTCACGAAATACGTGGGATCTTTGCGAACTACTTAGCATCGTTCAAAGCTCGGCCCGTCCGCAGCATTACGGCCCCGGCAACTCCGGCCAGAAGGGAACCAACGATAATGCCTCGTTTAGCTGCGTTAACCAACGCCGTATCGTCGAACGCCAGCATGGCAATGAATAGTGACATTGTGAAACCGATTCCGGAGAGAAGGCCGTAGCCGAGCAAGGATCTCCAGTTCACAGCCTGAGGAAGCTTCGCAATCCCCGTCTTCACAGCAATCAATGCAGCGATCATAATTCCGAGCGGTTTGCCCAACAATAGCCCCGCCAATATTCCGAACCCAATCTCTGATTGCTGCAGCGATAGATCAATTTTGACTCCAGCATTCGCGAAAGCGAACAACGGCATCACGATGAATGCCGAGAAATTGTGCAGCGCGTGCTCGAGTCTGAGGACCGGTGCAGTTACGCCTTCGCTCGCCCGCTCAAACGCAAACACTGCTTCCTGTTGACCTTTGCTGGTCAAAACCACAAGGTCGCCGGTTTCCGTACGATCGAATTGATCCAGCAGCGAGCGTGCTTCTCTGGAAAATTCCCCTGCGTTGATGCGTGAGCGTGTAGGAATGGTGAAGGCGAGGGCAACGCCCGCGATCGTGGCATGGACGCCGGAGGCATGAACAAAATACCATAGGACGACTCCGACCAGCAGATATGGCCACAGACGACGAATACCCATTAGATTGAATCCAATCAACACGAGCAGCGTTACGGTTGCGCCGCTCAGCGCACTCCATACGACCGCCTCCGAATAGAAAAGTGAGATAACGAGCACCGCTCCCATGTCGTCGACGATCGCGAGGGCGGTCAGCAGCACTTTTGCGCCAATTGGCGCCTGCGGAGCGATCAAATTAAGTGCACCCAAGGCAAATGCTATATCGGTTGCCATCGGAATACCCCAACCGTGCGCACCGGGCCCGCGCAGATTGAAAACCAAATAGATCAGCGCGGGCACAACCATTCCACCAATTGCGCACGCGATTGGGAGCGCCGCCTGCCGGGCCGAGGACAATTCGCCTGCCAGCAATTCCCGTTTGATTTCGAGGCCGACCAGAAGAAAAAACATCGCCATCAGCCCATCGTTAATCCATTCATGCAGGGTCAACGACAGTTGGTGATCATTGATTTTCAGCATCAACCGTATCTCCCAAAGATGGTTGTAAGCTTCGGCCAACGGAGAATTCGCAATGAACAGTGCGGCAAGCCCGAACGCCAAAAGCACGACCCCGCCGAGCGTTTCCGTGCGAAAAAACCGCTGAAAGATCGTTAGCGAAACCTTTTTTAATGGGGCTGCCATGTCGTTTTTTTGGGTATACTGGAAGTGATCTGGTCAGCCAGCCATTCGGGTCGGCCGTGTCGGGGCCGCTTTTTCGACTCGGGATGCCACCCGATAAAGGTGAGCATTACAGCGAATCCCACCAAATATGCGACGGCCACAAACCACCCGCCCTTGATCCAGGCAAACACCGATTTCGCCTCTGGAAAAATACTCGAAATTGCAACGCCTGCGGACGATCCAAACCAGATCATCGAGCCGCCAAATCCCACTGCGTAGGCAACGTGCCCCCAATCATATCGGCCTTGCCTCAGGGCGAGTGCGGTTAGCGGAATATTGTCGAACACCGCGGATACGAAACCGAGGCCGAGCGTCGTGCGCGGCGAAGGATTGGGCAAACGTTCCACCGGCATCATCGAGGCGATTAAGACCAGCGAGAGCAGAAAGATCGAACTCCTCAGAGCTCGCGGCAACACTTCCCAGTCAGGACGGCGCATCCCGATGGAGATCACGATCGCCGTCCAGACTGTGACGCCGATGAATGGAAAGCTGCCGGAATGCTCTGGGAATTTTGTGTTCACCGTAATGTTTGCAGCAACAGCTGCGACGAGGATCAGCGCCACAATACCGATCCGCATCCAATCGATGTGAACGCGTTCATGGGCCCGTTTCAGGATTGGCGAGTGCCGATGCTGCTTGATCGCTGCCGGAATTCCGAAAACAAACAACGCTACAGTTGCGGCTATAATTGCTTCAAACACCTGGCTCGGCGCGACGCCTCCGATCCACATCATTGTCGTCGTCGTGTCGCCCAGTACGCTCCAGGAACCACCAGCATTCGAAGCGGCCACGATCGCCGCCAGATAACCGAGGTGCACTTTGCCGCGAAAAAGTTGGTGCGCCATCGCGCCGCCGATCAGCGCCGCGGCGATATTATCGAGAAAACTTGAAAGAACCCAGACCATCACCAGCAAAACGAACCCGCCTTTCCAATCGTGAGGAAGAAATTTTGGCAGTGCCAATGGCAGCTGGCTTTTTTCAAAATGCTGGGACAACAGGGCAAAACCCATCAGAAGACATAGCAGGTTGACCAGTATCACCCACTCATGGCCGACATGAGAAATGAATCCCAACACGCCTTCACCGGTTTTGAAACCTGTGAACGCGATTTTGTAAATAATGATCGTGACCAGTCCCGTCAGGGCCGCACGCATCGTGCACTTATGGAAAACGGCGACGCCGGCCAACGTCAGTCCGAACAAAATGAAATCGACTGGAATACCGAACACCGAGGGATTTTGCATGCGCGAAAGCCGATAGCGGATTCGTCCTGTGTCGGCAATCAGCAATTCGCTATTGGCTATTGGCTATCGACCATTACGCTAGGTTCGTGTTTACCGGATTAATCGAAGAAGTCGGCAGAGTTGTCGCGACGCGTGCGAGTGATCAAGGCACAAAATTAGAAATTGCTGCGCCGCGCACCGCGAGAGAGGCGCGAACCGGTGAGAGCATCGCCGTGAATGGCTGTTGTCTTACGTTAACTTCGCGCCACGGTGACCGGCTGAGTTTCGATCTGCTCGAGGAAACAATCGCTCGCACAAACCTGAACCGATTACAGCAGCAGAGCCCTGTAAATCTGGAGCGGTCTCTGCGCGCTGACGGGCGCCTCGGCGGACATTTCATGCAGGGCCATGTCGACTTTGTTTCGTCCATTATCGGATTGAAGAGGAAAGGCACAGACTTCCGATTGGAAGTCGGGTTGCCGGAAAGCTTCGCGCATTATGTGGCTTCCAAGGGATCGATCGCGGTCAACGGTATCAGCCTCACTGTTGCTGACGTTCTTCCGAAAAGCTTTGTTGCGTGGATCATCCCCTACACGAAGCGCCACACCAATCTTGATCGCGCAACCACCTGCGAGCTCGTAAATCTTGAGTTCGACGTGCTTGCCAAGTACGTGGAGAGAATGGTTGCGCGGTTCGTGGTCAAAAAATGACGACGCGTCGCTCGAAGCAGCGTCCGCGTATCGTTGGCGTAATCGCGTCACCCGCGGATCTGGATCGCGCCCTGCGAGTGCGCCGCCCGCCCGATTTATTCGAACTGCGCCTCGATCGTCTTGTGCGTATGGATGATCAACTAAAAAGGCTTTTACTGAAGCTCCCCGCGCCGCTGATAATCACAGCGCGACACCCCAAGGAAGGCGGCGCCGGGAGATTATCCCTATCGCAACGACGTAAGCTGCTCGCTCGATTTTTAGGTCACGCCGATTATCTGGACGTTGAACTCCGCTCAGCGTCTGTGCTGCGATCGTTGCTCGCTCTGGCGAAAAAGAAAAAAGTCCGTCGAATCATTTCATTCCACAATTTCAAGTCGACACCCAGCGCGCGAATCTTGGCGGCGAAAGCGCGCCAGGCCAGGTTCCATGGCGCAGATATTTTCAAAGTTGCTACGCGCACTGACACGCCAATGGAACTCGGACGTTTGGTCGAGTTCATGACAAGCAGCCGTTCGGATCTCTCACTTGCTGTCATGGGCATCGGCAAACTCGGGGCGATTTCACGTGTCCTGCTGGCGCGTGCCGGCTCGGTCCTGATTTACGCATCGGTCGGTGCGGTGACCGACGTCGAAGGCCAAATGTCGGTGGAACAACTCCGCGCGTTGGGTTTCGGTCCGTGAAACTGGTGAACCGCTCGAGTCTATTCACCCTCGACACTTGCCCTTTGCTCGACACGCATAAGGTACAGATGACGAAACATGTCCTCATCCATAACTTTACCCAAGCAATTACCCGTGATGCCGCTTCCGGGAGCGGTGCTGTTTCCGCACGCGCTGCTGCCGCTTTACATTTTCGAGCCGCGGTATCGCAAGATGCTCGAGCACGCGCTTCAACGGCATCGCATGTTTTGCGTGGCGCTGATTAAGCCGATCTGCCCGGATTGGAATGCGCCTGAGGATTTTTTCCATCTTGCCACCGCCGGATTGATTCGCGCATGTGTCGAACGCAGCGACGGCACGTCGAATTTGGTCCTGCAAGGTTTGCAACGTGTGCGCTTCACCACTTTCGAACAGGAGAAGCCGTTTCCGATCGCCAGCATCGATGCGGTAGAATCGCGCGACCCGACTACCGTCGAGACCGAAGCGCTCGGCGCAAAAGTGATCGAGCTTTACGGCAGCCTAAAGCATGATCGCCGTCAGCTTCCCGCAAAACTGGATCGGTATCTTTCCGAATTGCGCGATCCGGAAATGCTGGCGGACCTAATGGCTTCGACGTTCGTGAACGATCCATTGCGCCGGCAACGCCTGCTCGAAGAACGCTCGCTCAATCAGCGCCTCCGTTTCCTCATCAGAGATTTAGGCGACGAGATCGGAAACGCCGCCGCGTAGGTAGGGGCGATTGACCTCAAATCGCCTGTTTCACTAAACGATCACATTCGCGGGGGGCGGTTCGGGTGAACGACCCCTACCGGCGATCCCGCGCATATTCTTCCATTACATAGCGGTCCGTCATTCCCGCGATATAATCGCAAACGGTGCGATGCAATCCCTCCTTTTCGACTCGTCGCGTTGCGCCCTCGCCCAGTCTGTCGGGATCAGCAAGGTACGCTTCAAAAACGCTCCGCAGCATCTCGCAAGCGCGGCGATTCACTTCCGCGACACGCGGATGGTAATACACATTTTGATACAAAAATTTCCGGAGCGCCCGATTCGCTTCGGCCAATTCATCGCTGTAACGGATCAGCGGTGCGGTTTGCCGGCGCACATCGTCTGCGCTCTGCACGCCTGATTCGGCAATCAATTCCGCGCTGGTCGCAACCAGGTCGTGCACTTCGCGATCAATGATGTCGCGAATAATCAGCTTGTGCAGCTCCGGTTCGCGCGCGTCCGTGTAACGCGCAAGCACTGCACGATGACTATTGCGCCAGACCTCGTTTTCTTCCAATCGCCCCGGCGTCAAGATTTCAAAATCAAGCGCGTCATCGAGGTCGTGACTGTAATACGTGATCTCATCCGCCAGATCGGCAACTTGTCCCTCCAGCGATGGACAATCGTATTCTTCTCCTGCCGGTATGGGGAATTTGTAAGGTCGCTCATGCTTACGCAAACCTTCACGTACTTCGAACGTCAGGTTTAAACCTGGAAAATCTGGATAAGGCGTTTCGAGCAATTCGACCACGCGCACACTCTGACGATTGTGATCGAACCCGCCGTGATCGCGCAAGCATTCGGTCAGCATCTCCTCGCCCGAATGTCCAAAAGGCGCATGACCTAGATCGTGTCCAAGCGCAATTGCTTCCGCCAGATCCTCATTCAGCCGCAACGCACGCGCGATGGTGCGGCTGATCGACGCCACCTCGATCGAATGCGTCAAGCGCGTGCGCAAATGGTCGCCGGTGCCGTTGAGAAAAACCTGCGTCTTGTATTCAAGGCGGCGGAACGCGCGCGAATGGATGATGCGCGCGCGATCGCGCTGAAATTCGGTGCGATAGACGTGACTCGGTTCACCATGTTGCCGGCCGCGCGATTCGCCCGATTTTTGAGCAACGGACGCAAGCACTGTGCGCTCCCCTTCCTCCATTTGTTCGCGCGTCTTCCATTTTGCGCTCATTTATCCGGAGTGTAGAGGAACCCGGCGACTTCGGCTAGATCCCTGGACGAAAGACCGTTTCGAATTATTTCTCCGTTCACTTCTGAACAAGCGCGAAACGAAACAGCTCACGCCCGAACGCCTCCAGCAGTTCGGGTTCGCTTACGCGCCGCCGCTGATCATCAGCGCGGCCTTGAATAATAAAGTTTTTGATGCGTTGGAGGCCGGAGCGAAGACGGTCGAGAACTCATAAAAGAAACTGGCTCATCAGCGCGAGGCTTGCGTGCAATCATGGACGCGCTTGTCGGCTTGGAACTGCTGAAAAAAGATCGCCAATCAAAATATTCTCTGGCGCCAGAGAGCCAGGCGTTTCTTATCAGCAAAACAACGGGCGCGCTCGCCGGATTTTTCGCATCGATTTTGCCGGTAATGGCCTCGCGGTGGCTGCGGTTGAGCGACATTGTGCACGACGGACGACCGGCGGTCGCCGTGAATCAGGAAACCAGGGCACTGAATTCTTCAGTCAATTCGTGGAGACGATCATCCCGATGAGCTACCCCGGCGCGCAGAAGCTTGCCGATCACCTGAAAATCGGCAACGCCGAAGAGCAAGTGCGCGTGATCGACCTTGCGGCGGGCTCAGAAATCAAAAATGGCTGGAGCAAGCCGGCTTCAAAAAAGTGCGCAAACTCGAAGCACGTGGGCCATCACCGCTCATTCTGGCAACAAAACCGTAAAGTGGCGTAATACGAATCTGCTTTTCATCCGCACGTCGAAGTGTTTTGATTTGCGAGATGAAAACGAAAACGAAGTCGCGCTCAGAAACAAAAGCCCGGCCTACCGCGAGAAATTCTGAGCAAAACGTGCCCTACCGTAAACCGGCGCTTCGCAGTGACGCATTCGCCAGGGCGCTGATCGACGCAAAAGCGTGTCTCAATGATTCTGAGACTCTGCTAGCGCTGTTCAACGACGCAGCGAAAAAGGCAGCGTCAGTGCCGAGGGAGCCGTTCAAAGAATATTGGCCTTATCTGCAAACCATGCTGCGCTTGGTCCGCTCGCATCATCGCGGCGAATACGATGAAATCCCCGACAACGCACTACTGTGGATCGTTGCTGCCCTGAATTACCTGATCGATCCGTTCGATTTGATTCCGGACGCAACGCCGGTCCTCGGCTTCGTCGATGATGCAACCGTGATCGAATTTGTCACCGACAAAACCCGTCAAACTCTGGACGATTTCATGATGTGGGAAACCGTCGCGGTGTAGCCGTCGTCCTACTGGGCGACGTCATTTCTGCGAGCGCTCGCATCGAGAGGCGGCTGCAGATTTAGACCATTAACAGCGCTGGGTTTTCCAGTAGGTGCCGCAGTTCCTTGAGATATTCGGCGCCGAGCGCCCCGTCGATGACGCGATGATCACAGCTCATCGTGATCGACATGCGATGACCGACCGCCATTTGATCGCAGTCGTCAACAACTGGGATTTTTGTGACCTTACCTACGGCGAGAATGAAGCCCTGGGGTGGATTAATGACAGCCGAAAAACTGTCGATGCCCATGCCGCCGAGATTTGAGACGGTGAATGTGCCGCCCTGAAATTCTTCCGGTTTCATCCGCTTGTTACGGGCCCGATGCGCCAGGTCCTTGGCCGAGGCACTAATCTCGCGAAGCGATTTGCCTTGCGCCGCGCGAATGACCGGTGTCAGCAGTCCATCTTCGATCGCAACCGCGACGCCGAGATCGACGTCCGCGTACTGCACAATCGCGTCGTTGTCGAATGAAGCATTCACACGCGGCACTTTTACCGCAGCCATCACTGCGGCTTTCAAAACAAAATCGTTCACCGTGATCTTCGCGGCATCCGCGCCTTCGCCCGCAGATTTCAATTCATCACGCGCTTCCATCAGCGGTCCCGCATTGATGTCGATCGTAAGATAGAAGTGTGGAACCGGACCAAGGCTCTCGACAAGTCGTTGCGCAATGACTTTGCGCATCCCGGAAAGTTGAATGCGTGCACTCTCGCCAGACTTAACTCGAGCGGGCGTTTTCGTTGGAGGTTTTGCGCCGCCGCGGTCAACGTCGGCGGGTATAGATTTCGCCGCAGCGCGAACGTCTGTTTCGGTAATGCGCCCATCCGGTCCTGTTCCTTTCACGATGGCAAGATCAACACCCAATTCACCGGCGAGACGGCGCGCAACAGGCGAAGCTTTCACGCGGGCTTCTTCGGGTTTTTGTTCTTTCGCCTGAGATTTTTGTTCCGTCGTCTCAGCTCGCGGGGTTGGAACAGCTACCGCAACACCTTGCTGCTGCGGTGGCGCGGTCTCTTTTTGTTCGAGTTCTGCGGGTCCGGGTTTTTCGGTCTCGGACTGTTGCTGTTTTGCTTTTTGCTCTACCGGCTCCGGCTCTTCTTCTTTTTTCTGTTCGGAGCCTTCGTGTTTCGGCGTATCCTCGCCTTCTCCGCGGATGAACGCGATTTTATCGCCGACATTCACCTTGCCGCCTTGCTCGAGGTAAATTTCGGCGAGCGTCCCGTCCTCGGGTGACTCCCATTCCATGGTCGCCTTATCCGTCTCGATTTCGGCGAGCACTTCGCCGGCCGACACTTGGTCGCCCTTCTTTTTCTTCCACGCGACAAGAGTGCCTTCGGTCATCGTGTCGCTAAGTTTGGGCATCTGGATTTCAGGCATGGTTAACAAGTTCTATGGTTACAGAGCTACACCGTTACACAGGGCCACTTTGACTTGTAACTTCAGTAACTCTTTAACTGATTTCACGCATAGCAGACCCGTTTCACAGCGGCGACAAGTTTCTCGGCATTCGGCAGTACCGCGTGCTCGAGGTGTTCGTTGTATGGCATTGGGACATCTTCCTGTGATACGCGGAGAATCGGCGCATCCAGCTCATCAAAAATGTCTTTTTGAATCCGGTAGCAAATTTCTGCCCCGACGCCGCAGAACGGGTGATCCTGTTCAACAATCACCACGCGATGTGTCTTTGCGATTGAGTCGAAAATCGCCCGTTCATCGAGCGGCTTAATGGAACGTAGATCAATAATCTCGGCAGAAATATCTTCCTCTTCGAGTTGAGCCGCGACTTTCAGCGCGATCGGAACAGTCTGCGCATAACAAACGACGGTGACATCACTGCCTTCACGTTTCACTTCGGCTTTACCCAGCGGGATAAGCAGTTCATCATCGGGCGGTTCGACCATTCCCTTCGCGCTGTAAAGTAATTCCGCTTCAAGGACCAACACCGGGTTGTCGTCCCGCACTGCGGTTTTTAGCAAACCTTTGGCATCCCGCGGGGTCGCGGGTGTGCAAACCTTCAGGCCGGGCACACTGGCATAAAAATTTTCTGTAGCGTGCGAGTGGGTCGCTCCAAGCTGATGGGCTGGGCCGTTCGGTCCACGAAACGTAATCGGGATATTGAATTGGCCGCCTGACATCAGGAACATGTTTGGCGCGTTGTTCACGACCTGGTCGAAAGCCACCAGTGAGAAGCTGAACGTCATGAACTCAATAATTGGTCGCAGTCCGACCATTGCCGCGCCGATGCCCAACCCGGCAAACCCGTTCTCGCTAATTGGAGTATCGATGATGCGTCTAGGGCCAAAGCGCTGCAGCAACCCGGCGCTCACTTTGTACGCTCCCTGATATTCGGCCACTTCTTCGCCCATCAGGAAAACGTTGGGATCGCGCTCCAGCTCTTCAGCTAGCGCTTCATTCAACGCCTGGCGATACGTGATCTCTCTCACGACTTGATTCCGTTGAAGTAGACGTAATCGTAAAGTTTCTCGACCGCTAGCTCGGGACTTTCTTTTGCGAACTTTACAGCATCCAACACTGTTTGCTTCGCACGCTTGTCTAGCTGATCGAACTGTTCGTTCGTCAATTTCCCCTCGCGCGTAAGCTGCGCGCGCAGACGTATGATTGGATCATCAAGGCGATATTTTTCCAGTTCGTCCTTGGTGCGGTAACTCGCTGGATCCGACATGGAATGGCCACGATACCGATACGTGCGCACTTCCAGAAACGCCGGATGCGATTCTTTCCGGATGGACTCGGCAACCTCTGCGACCTTGTCGCGCACTTCGCGGAAGTTCATTCCGTCCACGATCTCACCAGGGATATCGTAACCCTCTGCTCGGTCCACGATTTGCTTCAGCGACGTTGATCGTTTGACCGATGTGCCCATGGCGAAAAGGTTGTTTTCACAAATGAAAATGATCGGCAGCCTGTACAGCGCGGCGAGATTTAAGGCCTCGTGAAATGAACCTTGGTTAATCGCGCCGTCGCCGAAAAAGCAGAGCGTGACGCGATCCTCGCCGCGGTATTTGATCGCAAAGGCCAAGCCTACTCCCAGCGGTACGTGCGCGGCAACGATCGCATGGCCGCCATACATGTGGTGTCGCTTGTCAAAAAAATGCATCGACCCGCCGAGTCCACGTGAGCAGCCGGTCTCCTTTCCGAAAAGCTCCGCCATGCAGGCATTCGCGCTTGTGCCACGGGCCAAGGCATGCCCGTGATCACGGTAAGCAGTGATTACGTAATCATCCGGTCGCACGGCAGCGATCGCCCCGGTGACGACAGCTTCCTGACCTATGTAAAGGTGACAAAATCCGCCAATCTTCTGCGCTTGGTACTGCTGACTGGCGCGTTCTTCGAAGCGCCGGATCAACAGCATTAGCGAGAGCATCTCGACTTCGTCGCGCTGCTCCACCGGCTGCATAATTACTTATCCAGCAGCAACAGGATGGAACTGCGAAGCGC
>QHQV01000157.1 GCA_003219945.1 Verrucomicrobiota bacterium
CTCTTTACAAATCGCGGTCGAACGATTCGGAGCGCCGGAATGGCGAATGGAATGTAGAGCTTCACGTGAAATGCGGCCGTTGCCAAAATCATGGCGCGGATGGGCGGCGCGTAATCGTGGACCCAGGCTGTGACGGTGACGGCGGCGAGACTGTGCGCGAGCACGATCATGTTTTCGATCGGGATGCCGAACTTCTCCGAAACATGGCGCGCAAAGGCATCCACATCTTTGATCACATCGTGAAGACTCTTTGCCGCGCCGCGATCTCCCGAGGAACGTCCATGACCGCGCGCGTCCCACGCGAACATTGCGACATTATCGAGGTCGAGTGAATCGACCGTTTCTTGCCAACGACCGGAATGCTCGTGACCACGATGAAAAAGCAGCAGCGCTTTGTCCGTCGCCTT
>QHQV01000158.1 GCA_003219945.1 Verrucomicrobiota bacterium
CATGCTTGAAATGATCCGTTGATGAAGCACGGCGCGACTACGATGTCGCGTCCCGCAACAAGAGCGCCGATTCCTGATTTGAATTCGCCAACTTCGCCGGTTATCGACCGTGTGCCTTCCGGAAAAATAATCAGGATGGTTCCTGGATTGGCGAGCAATTCCCGGCAAAGCGACAGGCTTTGTCGGACCCCCGCTTGCCTCGCAAACGGCATCGCGTTCACAAGTATCGCCGCCGCCCAAAGTCGCGGGACGCTTTGGAAAAAATAATCAGACGCGGCCGCTGGAAACGCGCTATGCAATTTGCGCAGCGGCAACGCTGCAAGCAGACAAAGTGTGTCGATATGACTGCAATGATTCGCGACGATTACGAGTGAGCGGTTAGTCCGCAGATTTTGGTGCCCGATAATTTCGAAATGGTTGTAGACGTGCAGCAACCCTCGAATGATCAAGGCGCCGAGCGACCGCAATCCGTAAACGAGTATGTCCGGCTCGCGCGGAAATTGACGCAAACGATCGACCGGTGCTTGATCGACATCACGCACGGAGTCGTAGGGCCACTTTTTCATCGGAGCGGATAGTAATACCCGGTCATGTGCATGAACAATGGCGCCGCGTAAACCAAACTGTCGATCCGATCCAGAATTCCGCCGTGACCGGGAATAGTTGCAGCCATGTCTTTGGTTCCGATGTCGCGCTTAATCACGCTAATAGAAAGATCGCCGAGTTGCCCACCAATTCCAACGATCAGGCCGGTCAGAATAAGTTGCCACGCCCCAAAAAATGGAAACGAGAAGCGAAGAAGCCAGGGCAGAACCATAGCGACGGCTAGCGCTCCGAGCGCGCCTTCCCAAGTCTTGTTTGGACTGATTTCCCTTCGCAACGCATGGCGCCCGAATATTTTCCCAAAAGTAAAGGCTGCGACGTCAGTCAACCCCGCCGCGAAAATGATGTAGCAGATAAAGCCATAGGCATTGCGAGAGTTCGCCATGAATCCGAGGTGACCGAACATCCAGCCGATATAAACAAAACCGATAATGGCGAGTGATATGTGTTGCAGCTCGCCGCGAGCGCGATTGCGCAAAACCGGAATCAGCAGGATCAACGCGATCGCGAACGCCGGCACGGCAACAAAGAATCCGTACCAGCCCGTGCCCTGTTCACCACCGCGCGGATCCGAAACTACCGAGGCGATTCCGACCGTAACGATTGCCGCATAAACCGCGCTGGTCATCCACGAGTCACGATGCAATCCCGATGCGCGTGCGAATTCCTTGAAAGCGTAGATCGCAAGAAACGTGACGCCCACGATCATTGGAATGCGTCCGAGAAAAACAACGATAAAACCGATTCCGGCAATTAGAATCCAGGACCGATACGTCTTGAACATCGACGCCGTTTCTTTTTTCAAAACGAATCGCAGAAAGCCGAGCACCGCGCCACCGATCACGAGCGAAATCAAAACGATCCAGAAGTAAGCGCGAAAAACAGGATCGTGTAGCGCGATCTGCGGCGACATCACCGTTTATCTTGCAGCGCGACGATGATGCGTTTCAAGCGAACAACGATTGTTTCAACACAACCAGCGATGACGACAAGACAGATCCAATCGAAAACGGTGAAAGTCGCGGACGATTGTGGGGCGAGAAAAAGCGTGAGCCACGCGCCAATATGCAGCGCGACCATGCGCCATGGCTTCGACATAATTCCGCCAAACTGGCGTTGAACACCGAGCGCTTGTCCGAACAGACCGACGTACGAGGTGAGCACCGCGAAAATAGCTGCCCAATATCCGATCAGCGGATTCATCAACCCGCTGTGCGCAACCCCGACAAAAATCACGATGTCGGAAAATCGATCGGGTAGATCATTCAGGATTTCCCCATGGCGGCTCGCCTTCCCCGCTGCGAATGCGATCTGGCCGTCGAGCATGTTAAACCAAAGCCGCAAATAACAAAAAAGCGGCGCGATAATAAGTAGCCAACGTTTCTCTCCCGATTTCCAAAAACAGATTGCGGCGATCAGCGCCGCTACGATCGACAAATATGAAATCGCATCCGGATGGATTCCATGACGCACACAGAACCGCGTAGCAGCGTCTCCAGTTTGCCGGAATACTGCCGCAATCGGCCGCCGCGAAGTTGGTTCGTAACCCGACATGGTTGCCATTTTGTGAAGCAGAGACTGTGTCTGGCAACACAAACGACGATAGAGTTGGTGCGGACCGAAAGGCCGGCGACCCCAAAGTCACCCGAACGACATCTCGACGACCCGGCGCAAATCGAGCCGGGCGGGCGAACGCTACTTGATGTTAACGAGGATACTCGCAGTCTTGCCTTCGCTCACCACGCTCATGACGTAGTTTCCGGCAGCGAGCTCTTTCCATCCATTGGTTTGTCGAGGTCCAATGCTTCGGCACCGACTGCCGTGTTCAAGCTGGCAGTCGTGTTTTCGCGCAGCGTACAACAACGAAGCGCTGTCGCGTGTCGCGGTACGCGTCAGCGATCCAGATCGTTCGCCGTTGGACAGTTCGCCTGCGATTCGTGTTCTCTCGTGAAAGAAGTGGCAGCAGCGGCAGTCCCAAGAACGAGACGGCGAGTTCCCAAACGCGGAACAAGCCATTGTGTGCCCTTTAACATCAGTTGCCTCGCAATTGCTCCGTCATGAGTAACTTACGGCGGAGGCAGATTTCTTGGCACGCGAGATGCATAGACTATTGGTATCAACCAAACAAATATTATGAACGACCAATTCGAATCCAATTACGCTCTCTTAGTACGCTCGGAAGAAAAAGGCCGTGGCGTCCTAGAGATTTTAGTTTATGCGATCTTT
>QHQV01000159.1 GCA_003219945.1 Verrucomicrobiota bacterium
AAGTTTCAACGCCTGCTCAAAAGCCGTAGCTGCTTTGTCGAATGAGCCTTGTTTTTGGTACGCCTCGCCCAGCTGGATCTGCGACACGACATCGTTAGGTTGTTGCTTACTCGTTGCTTCAAGCTGGGCCAAGGGCAGTTCCGGCGATTGAGGCTTGCCGGTTTCAAGCGAGGCAAGGCGACGTCTGGCTTCTTCTCTACCTTCGAAATCATCCGCTGAATTCACAGCTTTTCGAAGGGCAGTCTTAGCGAGCTCCGTCTGACCCATCATGTATGCGGTCATTCCAAGATGAAATTGAATCTCCGAATTCTCACCCGCTTGAGCGCTCTCCTGCAGAATTGAAAGCGCCTGTTGGTAATCGCCGCGTTTGTAAAGAACCCAGCCCAGGGTATCGCCGGCAGAAGCGTCTTGCGGTTGAAGGTCGTGCGCTTTGCGCGCCAGGTCGTAAGCCTTGTTCAAGTCATTGAGCTGCTCGCTGTAGAGGAAAGCGAGATTGTTTAAGGCAGGAACAAAGTTGGGATCGATCGCGAGAACCTGCTCATACGCATCCCGTTCCTTTGGGTACTCCTTCATCCGCTCGTAGACCAATGCCAGCGTCATCAGCGCAGACGAATTTTTTGGGCTCTTCGCCAGCAAGTCTTGCAGCTCTTTTATAGCCTGTGGAAGTTTGTTAGTTGCAATATAACTCTGTACGAGCAAGTCATACGCGCCGGAAAAATTTGGATCAAGGTTTAGCGTTCGCCGAACATGGGCTTCTACTCCATCCCATTTTCCTTCTGCGGCCAACACTCTGGCTTCCCAGAAATGCGCATCGGCCGAATCAGCCTTTCCTTGAAAATGATTTCGTATTCTCTGCCGGGCAGCTTCGAAATGCTTCTGCTGCAGGTCGAGTTCGACCAATTGGGCAACCAAGGCGACGTTATTCGGATCGAGCTGTGCGGCTTTTTCAAATTCTTGTCGCGCCTCATCATATTTTTTTGCTCGGAGATAGGTCAGCCCTAATGCTGCGTATGGCTGGGGATCCTTGGGCGCGCGGTTTGCCTGCTCCTGAAGGACCGCGACAGCATCGTCCGAACGGTCCAGCACCCCGTAAGCCGTAGCCAGAAGTAGTGCCGCGCGCCTTTGTTCCGGATTCGTTCGCAGCACACGCGCGAGCGGTTCGATTGCCGACTCGCTGTGGCCTGTTTGAATGTTAGTCTCAGCCAGCAGTAACACGGCATCCAGATACCCTGGATTGCTCGAGACCGCTTGTTCCAAGACACGCTTTGCTTGACTCACATTATTATTTTTTAAGTAAGCACGCGCTAACTGATATTTGATGAGGGGCACTCCGGCGTAAGTCTTATCCAATTGCTCCAGTAATTCGACTGCCTTTTTGGTCTCGCCCTTCTCCATTAGCACCTCGCTTTGGAGTCTGCGGCCATCAACGTATTCCGGATCCCGCCCAAAGATGTTTTCAAGAAGCGAAAGTGCCTCATCGTATTTCTTGTCCTTACTTGCGAGCTCCGCGAGCAACACCCAACCGGGCAAATAGTCGGGTGCCTGTTTAGTCATCTCGGTAGCAACCCTCCTTGTTTCCTCGACGTCACTGGTCGCGGATTTCAAAGCAGCGTATTTCAATCGCTCAGTCGATCGTATCCGCCCAAGGTCCGCCGCTTTTTTGTATTCCTCGGCCGCTTGTTTCACGTCCTTTTGGAACAGGTATAGGTCGCCCATGGCCATGTGCGCGGCAGACGAGTTAGGATCGACCGCAAGCGCCTGGCGAACGGAGATCGTCGCCGCCATCGAATCCCCCTTGCGAAGAAAAAGACTTGCTGAGGCGAGGTGGAAAGATACATCATTCCTGTTAGGGAATTTTTCGATCTGTTGCGCAGCGGCCTCGATGTCCTCTTTGCTATAGGCCGACTCGGCCAAGACCGTTATTGCGTCGCCATTTGCCGGCATTTGCTGAAGGACTCCAAGTACTTCGGTCTTCGCGTCTTTAAATGCTCCGACGGCGAGATAACAACGGGCCAAGCGTATGCGATTCTCAGCGTTATCAGGATCGAGTTCACTCGCCTTTTTCAAAAACGGGGCGGCACGAAGCGGCGCGGCATCGTCCTGCCACATTGCTCCGATTCGCTCGAACGCGATCGCGTTTTGAGGGTCTAGGCGAAGCACGTTTAGATAGCTTACCTTCGCTTTGTCGTAGTTACCGGCCTTGAAGTAAGTGTCGGCGTCGCGAAGGAGGCGCGCCGTTTGGGCGTGTTTGGAGCAGCCAGTAACAAGAACGACGGCCAGCGCAACGGTTACGATTCTGAGCACTGTTGGTGTTTGCATTCTGGATGTATATTAGTTTTCAGTCATCACGGCGCGGTCCTTACCAATGCCCAGTTTGTCCATAAGTTCGTAAAGAGTTGGACGGCTGATCCCGAGTTCAGCAGCTGCTGAGGTAATCTTTCCCGCGTGTCGCTTAAGTGTCTGCTGGATCATCTCCCTTTCGACTTGCTCCCTCGCCTGTCTCAGCGTTGTTCCGCCGGAAGTTGCTGCGGACTTTGCCGTGTCCAGCTCCAGGTCGTTTGCGGTAACCCGGGACCCGCTCGCCATGATCACCGCGCGTCTGACACGATTTTGCAGTTCTCGCACGTTGCCTGGCCAGGAATGACGCTCGATGGCGCGCACTGCATCAGGCGCAAACACCAGATTCCTGCGGCTCTCCTGGGCGGCGTACCGCCGCAAGAACTCACGAGCCAAAAGTACGATGTCTTCACCGCGCTCGCGAAGCGGCAATAACCGGATTGTAACAACGGCAAGGCGAAAGTATAAATCCTCACGGAATTTCCCGTTTTCGATCAGCTGTTGCAGGTCAGCATTGGTCGCTGCAACCAATCGCGTATCCACCTGAATCTCCTGTCGTCCTCCCACCCGCTGATAACGTTGCTCCTGAAGGAAGCGCAGCAGCTTGACTTGAATTGGCGATGGGAGTTCGCCTATCTCATCCAGGAAAAGAGTACCGCCGCCAGCTGTCTCCAGCAGTCCCTTGCGCTGAACGTGTGCTCCGGTAAACGCGCCTTTCTCGTGACCGAAGAGTTCACTTTCCAACAGGTTCTCAGGAATTGCGTTGCAGTTAATCGCAACAAACGGGCCGTCCTTACGCCGGCTACAGCGGTGAATAGCGGCTGCAGCCATTTCTTTCCCTGTACCGCTCTCTCCTAGAAGCAGCGCCGGGACATCCGTTGCGGCCACCTTGCGAATGAAAGCAAAGACGGACTGCATTTGGGGGCTGCTGCCCAGCATCTCCTCGAAAGTCTCCGATTGCCGACTTTGTTGTAGCTGTCGGTATTCCCTCTCAAGGTCCAACACATTGATGCATCGCCGAAGAACCAGTTTGAGCTCATCCATTTCCACGGGCTTACAAAGAAAATCGTAGGCGCCCGCGCCCACTGCCTCGATCGCGTTTCGCTTTTCGCTTTGTCCAGAAATCACAATGATTTTGGCCGTGTTATCGATGGCCAATATGTCCGACAGGATTGCCAGCCCTTCA
>QHQV01000160.1 GCA_003219945.1 Verrucomicrobiota bacterium
ATCGTTGTCAGCATTGTCTTGAGTTTGCTTCTCTCGCTCTTCTCAATTTTCCGGCGCTAAATTTTCAAGGGTTGGGGCTTCGAACGCTGTAGCCACGGGACTGTGGCCGTTTGATCTTGCGAGTTGTCTAGCCATGTGCGAACGGCCCGCAGGGCCGTGGCTACAACAACTACCCAAAACCGACTCGACAAACATGTAAGGGCGCTTCTTCGCTGCCGCCGCTGTCCCCGTATGCAATCAACGCCAGTCTCAGGTGGCGCGAGCGTAAGCGATGTGATGATGATTGGGCAGGCGCCCGGTCCGCGGGAACCGACGTTGAAACAACCGTTTGCGCACACTGCTGGCAAAACACTCTTTCGTTGGTTCGAACAATTTTGCGGAATGGACGAAGCCGCCGTTCGATCGAAGATCTATTTCGCCGCCGTCTGCCGTTGTTTCCCCGGCAAAAATTCTGGCGGCACCGACCGCGTGCCTGCGCCGGATGAGATTCGTAACTGTGCGTTGTGGATGGATGATGAGATTCGGATTTTGCAGCCGCGTCTCATTATTCCCGTTGGCCGACTGGCGATCGTGCAATTCATCGACTGTGCAAAATTGGAACACGTAATTGGGCGCAAATTTCGCGTCGCGCATGCGGGCCACCGCTTCGACCTGATTCCGTTGCCGCATCCGTCTGGCGCTTCGCCCTGGCACAAAATTCCCCCCGGCAAAGAACTCACCGAGCGCGCCCTGAAATTGATTGCACGACACCCTGCAATCCGTCTACTGGATTAATCTGGAGGCCAGGAATCCATGAATTTCAATGGAGAGGTATTTACTCTTTTCTTGGTTTCCTGTTTTCCTGATTCATCTTTTTCCGAATGTCTTCTGGAATTCCCACCCGCGCTGACGTTCCCGAGACTGACAAATGGGACCTGACACATCTGTTCGCTGACGTGAGCAAATGGCAGGAGGATTTCGCCTGGCTACAGCGCGAGTATCCGAAATTTGCAGAGTGGAAAGGCAGAGCGGGGGAATCCGTCCAGACGTTGGCTGGGCTTCTCGAGTTTGAGAAGGCGGTCGAGCAGAAGATGGAACGCGTCTATCACTACGCCTCATTGCAAGCGGCGGAGGACAGCACGAATAACGATTACCTCGCTCGCATTGGTCAGGTCCAGAATCTACTTACAAGGATTAGCGAGGCCGCGGCGTTTGTTGTCCCGGAAATTTTGGCGATCGATGATGAACGATTCGGAAAATTCGTTGACGACCTGGCGCTGAAAGATTGGCGGATCAAGCTGCACAAAATCCGACGAATGAGATCCCATGTGCTTTCAGTGCCCGAGGAACGTCTGCTCGCGCTGAGCAATGTCGCGTTGAGCGGCTACGACGACACATTTTCGCAGCTCACCGATGTGGACATGAAGTTCGGCGTGCTCGTTGACGAGACCGGACGCGAGCAGCCGCTGAGCCAAAGCTCGTTCAGCTCGTTTCTGGTGAAGCGCGACCCTGAACTGCGCAAACGCGCTTTTCATCAATTCTACGCAGAATTTCGTGACCATCAGTACACGCTCGCCGCGTCGCTGGCCTATTCGGCTAAGGCGGATGTGTTTCACGCCAGAGCACGGCATTACCCATCTGCGCTCCAAGCGGCACTGTTTCCGGATGATGTGCCAGTCGCCGTGTATGACGGCTTGATTCAATCCGTCCGCGCGAACCTGAAACCGCTGTTTCGATATTTTGATTTTCGCCGGCGCGTCCTTGGTTTGGCCGAGCTGCATCACTACGACACGTACGTTCCGCTCGTTCCGGAGATCCAGACTAGATTCACTTTCGATGAAGCGATCGAAATGGTGTTGGACGCGCTGGCAGCGCTGGGAAAGGAATACGTTCAAGTGCTGGCGGAAGGTCTGCGCTCGAGAGGCTGGTGCGATCGTTATGAAAATAAAGGCAAACGCAGCGGCGCCTTTTCCTCCGGCAGTTACAGTGCGCCGCCATACATTCTCATGAACTACAAGCAGGACGTGTTCGCGGATGTGTACACGCTTGCGCACGAGGCAGGGCATTCAATGCACAGTTGGTTCTCGCAAAGTTCGCAGCTCTTTCAGGACTACGAGTATCCGATCTTTCTCGCGGAGGTCGCATCGACGTTTAACGAAGAATTGCTGACGCATCATCTGCTTCAAACTACGAACGATCCCAAGATGCGCGCTTACATCATCAACCGCGAAATTGATGATCTGCGCGGCACGTTGTTCCGGCAGACCATGTTTGCGGAATTCGAAAGAATTATTCACGCCATCGAGGAAAGCGGCGATGCACTGACGCTCGATGTTTTTAAATCGGAATATCACAAGCTGCTCGAAGCTTATTTTGCTGAACATTTCGTGCTGGATCCTGAGCTTGATCTGGAATGCCTTCGTATCCCGCATTTCTATCACGCGTTCTACGTTTACAAATACGCGACCGGAATCTCTGCCGCTGTGGCGTTATCGCAGCGGGTGCTTTCCGGCCAGCCGGCAAGTGTCGAGGCTTATCTGAAGTTCTTGCGTTCAGGCGGCTCCAAGTTTCCGCTCGAGACTTTAAGAGCCGCAGGCGTAGATATGACAACACCAGCGCCTATCGAGAGCACACTGCAGTTGTTCGAACGCCGGCTCGAGGAATTGGAAGCGCTATTGCTGTAGCGCGTCTTTGTCAGACGCTCTTGCGTTGGCGTTTTAAGCAACGCGCTACAATTTTCAGATGCAGCTCGATCCTGAAAAACTTCGCCAGCGATTGAAACCGCTGTTTCAGGAGAACTTTGACAAGCGTGGCGAGCTCGGCGCGGCGGTTTCGGTCTGGCAAAACGGAAAACCAATTGTCGATCTTTACGGCGGATTTCGCGATGCCGGTCGCGAGAAACCGTGGACGGCCGACACGGTCGTGCTCGTCTGGTCTGCAAC
>QHQV01000025.1 GCA_003219945.1 Verrucomicrobiota bacterium
GAATGCGGTAATCTGACTAAAATGACCTGTCTGAAAGGCAGCCAACAAGATCAGGATTTCGACCTGTTCTGCGCTGACCTAGTGCCGCCGCACAGAGGGGTCCTGGTGTTTTTGCAGCTTCGAGCCGAGGCCGCTGAGTTGCGTTCTGATTGTGGTGTTTGCCTGGGCGACCTGATCCTTGAAGGGTTTGTTCCAGCCAAGGGAAATTATGGCCGCGATGATCACAAGTTCAGCCAGTAGTCGCATAACGGCCGAGAGTGACAGAAGTGCGCACCAAGATCAACTAGAATCGGGAAATGCTTGAACGGTCAAGTTAAGCGGTGGCCGGGTCCGAGGAGTCCATCGCCGCGATTCACAGCGCCGTTGAAGGCGTAGCAAACTGAATCGACATCGCGCGGCCCATCGCAGCCCACCGCGGTGGCGGCGAGATGAGACTTGGGCTATTCCGACAATTTGTGATTCGCGTTTACGATGTTGCTGGTAGCGTGATCGAAACGCACGAGCGCGCGGCGATTTCAAGGGGGGCCATGATCAGCTCTTTTCGACCTCGCTGGGCGTACTCCCAAACTGTTGAGGCGACCGTCGATCTGCGAACGCCGCCGGGAAGTCTTTGGAGAGCCATAACCGACCACGAATCATTACCGCGCCATGTTTCAATGTTACGTGAGGTCAAAGCCATCGTGGCTTCCAAAAGTCTGTCGGGTTTTGGGGCCTTGCACGGCATCGATTTTTCAACGAGACGAAAGACTACAGACCACAATGGCCAGGCAAACAACACAAAAGAGAAAAGCTGTCGGCGTTACCGCAGCCAACGGACCAACCCCGAAAGGTTTCGAGGTCAGCCACGTTACAACCTTCGAGCGACCCGACCTTCTCATCCTGCTCGGTCTGGCGGTAGTGACGTTTGGGATTTATGCGCAAGTGATCGGGCATCGCTTCACCAATTTCGATGAGTTTGGGTATATCACAGAAAACTCCATGGTGAATCGCGGCGTTACGCTCGGCGGACTGGCCTGGGCGTTCACCACTCTTCACGCTGGGAACTGGCATCCACTCACGTGGATCGCACATATGATCGATAGCCAACTTTTCGGCATGAAGGCAGGTGGCCACCTGCTGGTTAATGCGCTGATTCATGTGGCAAACACATTGCTTGTGTTCTGGTTTCTCTTGCGAACAACACATGCCCGATGGTCAGGCGCACTGGTCGCGGCGCTTTTTGCGCTTCATCCCTTGCATGTGGAGTCGGTCGCCTGGGCGGCTGAACGCAAAGATACCTTGTCCACATTTTTCGGCCTGCTGTCGCTGATCGCTTACGTGCGCTATGCAGAGGCGCCCTCGAGCGGCCGGTACGTGTGGACTGCCGTAACGCTCGCACTGGGACTAATGTCCAAACCGATGCTGGTGACGTGGCCTTTCGTCATGTTGCTGCTCGATTACTGGCCTCTGGGTCGATTTGTATCCGTGGTAGGGACATCGCGCTGCGATGTCTCCCGACATCTTTCGGGACAGCACGGCGTCCCTACCTCTTCTCGCGAGTGGTCAGTAGTCCGTGGTCTTGTTGTCGAAAAGTTGCCGTTGTTTGCTCTCGCGGCAGCGTCAGCCATCATGACTTTGATAGCGCAATCGCGTGGAGGGGCTGTACGCACACTCGCCCTCGAACCTATTGCGCTGCGGTTGTCGAATGCGTTGGTTTCGTATGCGAAATACTTACTGCTGACATTCTGGCCACATGATCTTGCCGTGTTTTACCCATTCCCGGACGCGGGCATGCCGGCCTGGCAGATCATCGGCGCAGCGTTTCTGCTGATTGGAATCACGGCGCTCTGTCTTTTTCAACGGAAAATCCGGCCGTACCTTATCGTCGGCTGGCTGTGGTTCCTGGGAACACTCGTTCCTGTTATCGGACTCGTTCATGTCGGCGGGCAAACCATGGCGGATCGCTACTTTTATATTCCATCAATCGGTTTGTTCATTGCAGTGGTGTTCGGATTAGCGGACATCGCCAAGAGCTGGCGTGTTGCTGCGTCGCTCAGCGCAACGATAGCTGGCGTCGTCCTGCTGGTCTTTGCTACCCTCACGAACGCGCAGATTCATCGTTGGCATGACAGCTTCACTTTGTATGAGCACACGCTCGCAGTCACCCCACCCAATTTCCGCATAGAATACAATCTGGGCCTGGCCTTCGCCGAGAGCGACAGATACGATGAAGCCGCGGCGCATTTTGAGAAGGCCCTCCAAATCAGACCGGATGACTACATGTTGCTATTGTACGTAAGCGTTAATCGTTTTTACCATGGCCGGTTGCCAGAAGCCATCGAATATGCCCAAGCGGCAATCCGTTTACAGGCGGACTCGCCGGGAGCGCACGACCTGCTGGGCAAGGCGTTAGCGAAGCAGAACCGCAACGAAGCCGCGCTCGATGAAATGCGCCGCGCGGTAGAATTAGCACCCAAAGACGCGGACATTCGCAACGATCTTGGACTGGCGCTGGCGCAGCTGGGCAGAATTACCGAGGCTACCGATGAATTTCACGAAGCGGTACGATTGAATCCCAACAGCGCCGCGGCTCATGTCAATCTGGGGTTAGTCCTCCTTGCCGCCGGGAAACCCCAAGAGAGCATTTCGGAATTCGAGGCTGCGCTGCGTCTCCAGCCGGAATTCCAAGCTGCCGCCGACGGTCTGCGCCAGGCGCAGGCGCAGTTAGGCCCGCAAAGATAGTGGCGCGAAAAGACGAATACAAATTGAACACTTCCTGTATCGCGCCTGTCTCAGCACTCGCCATGAATAAAATTATCAGTACCGCTTTAGTTGTGGCCGCGGTGCTTGCTGCGTCCAGCGCGTTTGCAGGAGATAAGGCGTGTTGCGCCAAAGGCGCCTCGCATTCGAATTCGACGGCATGCGTCAACTTGGCCACACTGAATCTGACGGCTGATCAAAGGGCGAAGATCGAAGCGTGGCAGTCCGAATGTATGAAGGCAGGCTGCACGAAAGAAAGCAGGCAAACATTCCTGAACCGCGCGAAAGGCATTCTTTCCGCCGAGCAATTCGCTCAGTTAAAAGCGCGATGCAATAAAACAGCGAGCGCAAAGAAAACCGAGGCCTGATCACGCTCTCATTGTCATCCCGAGCAATAGCGAGGGATCTCACAAGTCAGTCAGAACCAAACGCAATCGACTACGCAAAGTTTCACAGTCGTTCACATGATGCTGTGATCCGTGTTTACTATGTGGCCGGCAATGTGATCGGGACGCACGAGCACGCGGGGGATTTTAAGGCGTGGTGAAGTCCTAACATGTTCTGTTTTAATTGCTCAATTGTGCTTGACTTCAATTAGCGCTTTTCCCTACGATCCCATCTGACCTCGATGTGTGCGGACTACTGGGCTTTCCCAGTGGCGAGCTTGGACCGGCAGTAATCTCTCTCATCGGTGTCAAATCGGGAGGTTACTATGAAAACATTTATCCTCGCAGCGATTCGCTGCTCACTGATGTTCACCGCAGTTACAGCGTCGGTCTTCTGCATCCGGCCCGCCCAAGCTTACACCGTAACGCTGGAGCAAATGGGGTCCAACGTCGTGGCGAACGGAAGCGGACCCATAAACCTGACCGGCCTGACTTTCCTAATGCAGGGTATAGCCGGAGCGGTCATCAAAGCCGCAAATCCCGCGTTTATACTGACGGGGGCGACGGTGGGGGTAGACATCTACGAGGGAATCACCGGACCGACCAGTTTCGGGAGCGGGGGCATTTTCTTCCCCACCATTAGCAGCGGAGACCCCGTCGGAAT
>QHQV01000026.1 GCA_003219945.1 Verrucomicrobiota bacterium
CGGCCCGGCATTCCGATTCTTCCGCTTCGATACGGAAGTCCGTTGTCACGATCGCGGGCGAGGAGTAGGGGACCATCGAGATCAATCCAATCGGCGTTGCTAGCGAGTAGCCGAGCGGGAGCGATCGAGAGTGAAGTGCAGACCATGCAACCGATCAGTATTTTGAAATTATTTTCGCGAGCGCGCTGATACAGCTGGAGCGCTTCTGTTAAGCCGCCGGTTTTGTCCAGTTTAATGTTGATTGCGTCGTAGCGATTCTTGAGACGCGGAAGATCGGCAGTCGTGTGGCAACTTTCGTCGGCGCAGACGGGGATCGGATGCTCGAGCGTTTCGAGGACGTCGTCAGCGTCGGCGGGAAAAGGTTGTTCAATCAGCTCGACTCCAAGTTCTTTCAGCGGCGAGACCCTCTTTCGATAATGACGAGGCGACCACGATTCGTTGGCGTCGATGAGGAGACGCGCATTTGGCGCCGCTGCGCGCACAGCTTGGACGCGCGCAACATCGCTATCGTCGCCAGAAAGTTTCAACTTGAGAATTGGCAAGTCGACCGCAGCCGCGGCGGCATCTGCCATTCTCGCCGGCGTATCGAGACTGATTGTGAATGATGTCTCGACTTGATCGGCAATGGGAATGTTCGCCAGTTCCCATGCGCGTTTGCTGGAGCGCTTCGCTTCCAAGTCCCACAGCGCGCAGTCCAGCGCATTTCGAGCCGCGCCGGCACGGAGCAACTCCGGCAGTTTATCTCGATCCAAATCAGTGATGCTCGCCATGGAGTTGATCTGCGCCAAAACGGAATCGGCGCTTTGATTGTAGCGCGCGATCGGTACCCCTTCGCCGCGGCCGGTGTATTGTCCATCACTTACAGTGACTGTTACGAAACACCCTTCGGTGCGGCTGCCGCGCGAGATCCGGAACGGGTGATTCAGCGGAAAGGTTTCTTCCTTGGCTTCGATTTTCAAAATGGTCAGTGATACGTGACCAGCGGGAACATGCCAAACAATTTCAAAATTGAACGGTGACACCGCCGAGACTGTCTCAGCTTCCACTATGACCAAACTCATTGCGCTAGTGGCGGCGGGCGCATTCGCAGCGGGAACAATGTTCGCGGGTGAACATGGCGATTGCGCGAAGAAGGCTGGGAACGAAGGGAAGATGGCCTGCACGGCATCTCTTGCGACTCTCAACTTGACAGCAGATCAGAAGACGAAGATGGAAACGGCGATGACCGAACACCACAAAGCAGGGTGCACGGAAGCAACCGAGGCCAAGTTCATGAAGGATGTCGAGGGCATCCTTACTCCGGAGCAGTACGCGAAGTTCAAAGCGGAGTGCAACAAGGAGAAGAAAGAAAAGGCAGGCGCCTAAACACTTTGCTTTTAAAACGGCGGTCGCCGCCGTTACTATCTGCAGAACATCATGATCGCGCTCGCTTCGGCGAGCGCGACTTGCGTACGCACGAAATGTTTACGGCACTCAATGTTCGGGCGACCTATACGATTGCCATTTATCTTCAGCTGCTTCCCACTGCTGGATTTTGCCTGAACGCCGATAGACGCGATAACGATCAATAGCAGGACTTGTTTCAGCATCGCCGCCGCATTTGGCGTTGTGAATTTCGCGGAGAACGAATTCAAAATAACCGTTCGTCGTCTCTTCGATGCCATACCCGATGCAATCCAATGAGATTCGCTTTTCGTAGACACGGTCGCGCTTAATCCTGCGCTGGAGTAAATCCAAGGCAGCATGCTCATTGAGCGGATGAGAATGCGGACTGGGATTGAACCATCACTGGGGAAATTAACAGCAACATGGCCACGCTTATCGCGGTAACTTTTGAAAGGCGATTCATAGACCTAACGAGGAATCTGTTAGTAACGCTGTGACCACTCAACATTCAAAGGTTGTCAGCGCCAAAATCAATCCCCAATGTCAGAGCATGACAATTACAAAAAACATCGGCATGCTTTTGCTCGCGGTTTACCTGATCATCGACGGCCTTCTAGGGTTTGGCTTGCAACTTGGACCAGCCATTTTCCTACTCTACTTTGTAGCGCTGGCCGCCGGCATCTTTATTCTGATCGGCAAATAGCTGATCCCGTCCCCAAGATCGACGGCGGCGCTTCATCTAACGCAAATACTTATCGAACCACGCGACGGTCTGTTCGAGTCGGTCGGCCTGATGCTTGGGTTGGATGAACAAATGTCCTTCGCCGGGATAGATGATCAGCTTTGTCGGTACGCCAAGCGTTTTTAGCGCGTGCCAAAATTCGTATGATTGCGACGCTGGGCATTCGGCGTCAAGCTCGCCGACGATGACGAGCGTCGGGGTTTTCACATTTTTGATGAAGCGAATAGGCGAACTTTTCTCATAAACGGCTGGGTCGTCGTAAACAGACGCACCGAAGAACGGGATCATCCATTGATCGATCAAGTTCTGACCATAGTAACTTTGCCAATTCGCAATGCCGGCACCTGCGACAGCTGCGCGGAAACGATTTGTTTGCGTAACCGTCCACATGGTCATGAATCCGCCGTAACTCCAACCCGTGACGCCGAGACGGTTTGGATCAATTGGATATTTCTTTATCGCAGCATCGGCTCCGGCGAGATCGTCGCGCAAATCGCCGCCTCCGAAATCCTTCATATTCGCACGGGTGAAGTCCTCACCCTGGCCGTAACTGCCGCGCGGATTTGGAAGGAGCACGTAATAACCGCGCGTGGAAAGCGCAGCGATGATCGCACGCGACATTCCAAAAGATGCCGGCCACTCTGATGTCGTCACACCGGATGGTCCGCCATGGATAAGCACGACCATTGGATATTTTTTGCCGGGATCGATTTTTGCCGGCGGCACTAGCCAGCCCTGAATGTTGGATCCTTCGTTCGTCCACTCGATGCTTTCCGCTTTGCCCCAGTTCGCCTCCAAACCAGCGTTGTTGTTCGTGAATTGGCGCCATTCGCCAAGCGGACCCGCGAAAACTTCGGGTGGCGAGTTGTACCTGCTAAGTTCCGCCGCTGCGACCTTGCTATCCTTCGATAACGCCAAGTCAGGGAAATTTCCAAACGCGTGAATGCCCTCCTGGCCTTTCCAGACGGTGCGAATAGAATCGTCCGCTAGATTCAACTCGGAAATTGCACTGCCGCCACCGATGTATTCGACAAGCAGAATGCGATCGGGTGTCTGCCAGAAGAATGAATTTACAGAAGCTTTTCGGCTCGAAGTGCGATTCGTGACATCGCGACCGTCGGCACTCATGATGAAAAGGTCACCACCGTGAAATCCTTCATCACTCATCAAACCTTCAATGAACGCGATCGATTTGCCATCCGGCGACCAGCGCGGAACGGCGACTTGAAACCAGGGTTTGTAGATTGATGTCGCGTTGCCCTTCGCGCTGTTGATTGTGTAAATCTGCGCAATCCACCAATTGTTGTCTCCGGGGCCAGGCGCGGCCGTCGCAACAAACATTTTGTCGTCAGGCGACCAATCGTAATCGTAAACGTGAAGGTCTGGCGGTGACACCTGGCGCAGCTCGCCACTCGCTACATCCAAAACAGCAATCCGCTGATTATGAATCGCGGTGTCGATCACGCCGGTTGTCGTTGGTGCGGCCATTAACGGCCCGCCGCCACCCGCGCCTTCAATGTAGAAGAAAGCGATCTGTTTCCCGTCATGCGACCAACGCGGCCGCGCGGCGTATCCATTTAGGTTGGTAATTTTCTTCGCGTCGGAGGCATCACTCTTCACGGTCCAGAGTTGCCGCTGGTCTCTTTCGCCGGCGCTGGAGAAAAACGCCAGGGTCTTCGAATCCGGGGACCACGCGAGATCGAAATCAGTTCTCTCACCTGTTATCGGAAGCTTAACGAGCTTGGCCGGTGCATTTCCGGAAGTTTCGCGGGTATACGTCTGTTTCTATGTTGTTGCGACCGTGGATTGCACCCATGCCGCCGCACAAAACAGTCTTGCCCAGTTGTTCCGTCAACTGCTGCATATTTTGAGCCGTTAATGTCATCGGAATGAAACAGGCCAAAAGAAAGTGTTTCATATTAGGATCCTGACAAACTCCGTACGAAGCGACAAGTCAACCAGAGAGAGATCACAACGGCGCAGTCAAAGCAGATCAGCCTGCACGAGTAGCGAGTATCAATTCAATCAGCTAGCATCAAGCAATGCGTCGGTTCCGAATCCGTGTGGCAACGTCAGGCGATTGGGATGCGCTGGCCGAATGCGACATCGATTTCGCGCTGAAGTAGGGTCGCCCACAAAATGAAATCGCGTTTTGTACGGAGGTGCACATCATGGATGAAGAAGGCCTATGGCGTCGACTCGAGCGCATAGCGCTGCTGGGTCATCGAGGACGGCAAACAGCTGCTTGGGCATGTTTGCGTGCAGTTGTTTGAAAAACTCCCT
>QHQV01000027.1 GCA_003219945.1 Verrucomicrobiota bacterium
TGATGAATTGCGTCGAGTATGGACCAGAGGACATCGCACTTGAACTCGAGCGCGCGCACGGCTTCTCGCTGAAGCTCAAGTGTGTTGCAATATTCCATGGTAATCGCGAGCGCCTCGTCAGAATCGCGCCGCGCCTGCGCGACTCGGCGGCGGAAATACTCCAGCCCGCGAGGATCAAGCCACTGATAGAATTTTTCGAAGGCTGCAAGCCGGTCCATCATCAGATCTGGAGCAAAAAGTTCGGTCAGCGACGACGCGATGGCGATCGGCCACGGCTGACTGCGCGCGAAGTTCACGTACGCATCCACGGCAAAGCGTACTCCGGACAACAGATGTCGATTATCCAATAGCTCGTCAGGCGAAAGTCCGCATGCTTCACCAAGTCGCAGCCATGCTTCGATGCCGCCCTCATCCGAGGGGTGAGCTCCGGCGAGCCCGCGATCCCCAGCTTCGCAGGAGCTCCGCCCTCCTTGAATCACGCCATCGTGATCGAGAATGCGATGAATCCAAGCCCGTCGCACTTCGCGCACTGGACAGTTGGCGAGAATCGCGGCGTCTTTTATCGGAATATTTCGCTGATAATAGAACCGGTTCGCGATCCAGCCACGCAGCGCTTCGGGCGAAAGCCAGCCTTCGTTCATCGCGACGTGGAACGGATGTTTATCGTGATAAGCGCGTCCGCCGATCGCGCGCAGTTGTTCGATAAAGGTTTCGCGGTCCCAAAGCCCCGTAGTCATAAAACATCCCCCCTCATGAGCACGAGCACGATCAGGAAATGAAAATTCATAACTCGATTTCTAATCCATCGCGCGCGATCTCGATCCCGGCCTGCTCGAGTTCTGCGCGCTCCGAACAGCCGGGCATCAGGATCGGGTTTGTGTTGTTGATATGAGTGTAAATCTTCCGGCGGGCGGGCGATAGGCGCAAGAAATCAAGACTGCCGCCACGGATCGGTAGATGATGCATCTCGCGAGCGCTGCGGGCGCCCGGCCGCACAGCTGCAAGTTCATCCTCACTCCAGAATGTGCCGTCGAACAAAATCACGTCGGAGTTGGCAGACGCTTCGGACAATTCACGGGTAAGCTTGCGCACGGCTGGCGCGACTAACGCTAACCGGCCCGATGCTTCGTCCAAAAACTGGAACGCGACGCTATGCGGCAAGTCGATCGCTCGAAATTCGATACAGCCGTTCAACCGTTGAAAATCCGAACTGATCTTCCGCCATTCGATTCCGCAGAACCGCGCGAGCGTGTGGTCAAGCCACGCGAGCGCAGCTCGGGTTTCGCCCGTCGAGTAAACGACGAGCGGCTTTTCCTGTTGGCGCAGGAGCAACAAGCCCAGCGCATGATCGATATCTGAGTTGGTTAAAAGAACGCCTGCGATGGGAGTGTTGCGCGACGCATTATATCGCGGCTGCAATCGCGTCGTGCTTTCGATTTGCCGGGGCAAATCGGGCGAGGCGTTAATTAACCACCAGTTCTGAAAATCGTCCGAGTCGGAGCTGATCGCGATGCCCGATTGCGTCTGCTCAATTTTTCCCGCGCGCGCTGCAACGCAGTTGACACAGGCACAGTTCCATTGCGGTAAGCCGCCGCCGGCCGCGCTGCCGAGAATGTTGATCCGAATCAATCGGAGTGCCGCAGTGCTTTATTACCGTTCGATCAGACCGCGCCTGCGTAACACGTGCACTCGAAAAAGATCGGCACGGTCTTGAGCGTCGGTTTGATCCAGAGCTTTTTGTGTCGCCTCATAAATCGCATGGGTGTCATAGGTCTATGTTCCTGCCGGGTCAAATTTATTTTTAATAAAGCTGATGTCGCCGCTCCGTTCCACGCGCGCGAGTCGAATATTGGAAAGGTCGTCCGTGTGCGCGCTGAGGCGCATATCCTCGTCCAGATCATGCATTGAGACGTGGTTTCGCCGCATCACATCGAGATCGCATTGTCCATCGCGCACGATCACATCTGGCCTGCCTTTGACCAGGATCCCAAACCCATGGGAATAGAATGCCAGGTACGCGAAGAGTCGATGAATCAAGACGAGAACCACCCCACCGCCGAGCGTGGCAAAAAAAGCTGCCGAACCGTTAATGGCGCGCGAAAGCACCGCGGCAAGAATTACAAGCAGGACAGCGTCGAACGGAGTCTTCCGCGCGAGTGAGCGTTTGTGTCCAAGCCGCACCGCGGCCAGCGCCACAAGAAAAACAATGATCCCACGCAGTGAAATCTGAACGAATGTCAAATTCCTTGGTTCGACACCGAGGCCCAGCAGGATTTCAAAAGAATTCCAAAATGCATTCATAGGTAAGATTTTATCGCGCCGGAAATGCCTTGTCGCGCCGATATGCCGGCCCGGCGACGCTTGCGCGAGAAACCTTCGCGTGGCATAAGACGACGCTCACCCGGTTTTCAAACTGATCTAGCGCACGACCTCTTATGCCAACAGCGCCACCTCCGTCTCGCGATGTCGCACTGGAAACGCGTTTTTTTTTGGAGCGTTTCAAAAAGCCAATTATCGCAGCCGCGATCGTTGTCCTGCTTGCAGCTATTTCATTCACGGGTTATCGGTTTTATTCTGATCGCCGCGCGACCGCTGCATCCGTTGCGTTGGCGAGCGCGAACACCGCGCAAGAATACGAACAGATAATCGCTCGTTACGCCAACACGCCTGCCGCCGCTGATGCCTATATTTTGCTCGCCGAAGCGCAGCGGAAGGAAAGGAAATTCGCTGAGGCGAACAACACGCTCGAAACCTTCATCGCGAAGTATCCCAAACATGAGTTTGTGAGCACGGCGAAGATGGCAATGGCGGCCAATCTGGACTCGATGGGTAAGACGAATGAAGCATTAGTAATGTATCAACAGATCGTTTCGGCTTATCCCAACAGTTACGCTGCGCCGCTCGCCATGCTTTCGCAGGTGTACATTCTGAAGGGGAAAAATCGGAATGACGACGCGCGGCGCATCTGCGAAACCATGCTCACGCAATATCGAACCAGTTTTTGGGCGGGCGAGGCAATGCAGCAACTGCGCTTACTGAAGCCGATTACGACGTCCACGCCGCCGCCCGCAGTAGTGCCAACGATCCCGCCAATGTTAGCAATTCCTGCCGCGCCAGCGCCGCAAGCTCCGCCCGCGCCGAACCAGCCGCAGAGCGCGCCATCGCCAAAGAAGCCATAAAGGTTAGGACAAGACCGGTGGGCGCGTCGAGAACGTGGAACGATGGACTGCTCGGCTATCCATCCCTACCGTTGGCTTGTCGCGGGAGGGAGTTGTCCTAGCGCTTCGAGAACTGAAACCGCTTTCGCGCGCCAGGTTGCCCGGACTTCTTTCGCTCTTTCATACGCGGATCGCGACGCAGCAAGCCCTCAGATTTCAGCGGGCCTCGCAAATTTGCGTCAACTTGAAGAAGGGCCCGCGCGATCGCGAGTTGTGCCGCGCCGGCCTGACCCATAATGCCGCCGCCGCTGGCGTGAATGAACACGTCGTAAGTGTTAACTGCTTTTGCATTCTGCAGCGGTTCCAACACTACATTCTGTAACGGCACGGTCGGGAAATAATCTTCGAAAGTCCGGCCGTTGATATCGATTTTTCCGCTGCCCGGCATCATTCGAATGCGTGCGACTGATGTCTTGCGGCGACCTGTGGCGATGAATTCGTCAGCTTGTGGCATAGATCAGGACCTCTAAAGTTTGACAGCTTCGGGCTGTTGGGCTGTGTGCGGATGCGAATCGCCGCGATACACCTTCAACTTCCGATAAGCGTGCCGACCGAGACGATTGTGCGGAATCATCCCGCGAACGGCGCGTTCAATCAGCAATTCAGGATGGCGAGCGCGGCGCGCCCGAACGCTCTCAGACTTGTGTCCGCCGACGTACCCGGAAAAACTCATATAATTTTTCTGTTCTTCCTTCTTTCCGGTGAGCCGGACTTTTTCCGCATTGATGACAATGACAAAATCTCCGGTGTCGACGTGTGGCGTGAAAATCGTTTTTCCTTTCCCGCGCAGCAGGTTGGCAGCCTTCACCGCGACGCGGCCGAGCACCTGGTCGTGGGCGTCAATGACCCACCACTTGCGCTGCGCTTCGGTGGCTTTTGCGGAAAACGTTGTCATCTTAGAAAAAGGGCACGAAACGTATGGGTCACGCAACCCTCTGTCAACAACGGATCGATACAACAAATGAGCCGGACGGAAGAGATGTGTTATTGCTAAATGCTCGCTGGCGAACGGTGGGCGGCGCGCTTAATTCCTTGCCGATGTCGAACTCGACCCCAAAGGCTGCGATCTCGCCACGACGCGACGAAGATTTTCCGGAGTGGTATCAGCAGGTGATTCGCGCCGCAGAACTGGCGGAGCCGTCGGACGTGCGCGGTTGCATGGTCATTCGTCCGTGGGGCTACGGGATTTGGGAAAACATGCAACGTCAGCTCGACGCGCTGATTCGCGCCACCGGTCATCGCAACGCCTATTTCCCTTTATTCATTCCATTGAGTTATTTCGCCAAGGAAGCTGAGCACGTCGAAGGCTTCGCCAAGGAATGTGCCGTGGTTACGCATTACCGGCTCAAGCTGGATGAGGAAGCGGGGTTGGTGCCCGATCCCGAATCGAAATTAACCGAACCGCTGATCGTTCGGCCGACGAGCGAGACGATCATCGGCGCGAGCTACGCAAAATGGGTGCAATCGTATCGCGATTTGCCGATCCTGATCAACCAATGGTGCAACATCGTGCGCTGGGAAATGCGGACGCGATTGTTCCTGCGCACAACAGAATTTCTGTGGCAGGAAGGCCATACCGTCCACGAAACGGAAACCGAAGCGCGAGAAGAAACCAAACGGATGCTCGGCGTGTACGAAACCTTTGTGCGCGAGCGTTGCGCCATTCCCGTATTCGCGGGCTTAAAATCCGACAGCGAAAAATTCCCTGGCGCTGTGGAAACTATGGCGCTCGAAGCAATGGTGCAGGACCGCAAGGCAATACAGGCGGGCACATCGCATTTTCTCGGGCAGAATTTTGCCCGTGCGAGCGGCATTCAGTTCCAAACGCGCGAGGGCAAACAGGAATTTGGCTGGACGACAAGCTGGGGCATGACGACGCGCATGGTAGGCACAGTCGTTATGGCGCACGGTGATGACGACGGCGTTGTTTTGCCGCCGCGCATCGCACCGACGCACATCGTCATTCTGCCAATCACGACCAGGGAAGAGACGCGCGCCAATGTTTTGGAAACCTGCGACAGACTCGCTGCGGAGTTGCGAGCGAAAAGATTTCTCGATGATGTTGTGATTGAGGTTGAAGTCGATCGGCGCGATCTCGGCGGCGGAGTTAAAAATTGGGAATGGATTAAGAAAGGTGTGCCGCTGCGAGTTGAGATCGGGCCGCGTGATCTCGAAAAAAATTCGGTCACCGTCAGTCGGCGCGATCAACCGGTGAAAAACAAAGAGTCGATGCGGCTGGACGAATTCACTGCGCGCGCTCCAGAAATTCTTGTCTCGATTCAGGATTCGCTCCATACGCATGCGAAGGAATTCCGTGACGCGAACACACACGAGATAAATTCGAAGAAAGATTTCTACGATTTTTTCACCGCGAAAAACCCTTCAAAACCGGAAATCCATGGCGGCTTCGCCCTCGCACACTGGAACGGGTCGCGCGAAATCGAGGAACAGATTAAGGACGATCTGAAAGTCACGATCCGCGTTATTCCGCTCGACGATTCTTCAGAGCCGGGTCAATGCATCTTTACCGGTGAACCGAGCGCGCGTCGCGTCGTATGGGCGAAATCATACTAGCCCCGAGGACGCAGGCGATTCAAAAGGGACGAGTTGACGGCGAGGCGGTGACTGGTTTATTTCCGCCCGCCGATGCAGTTAAAGCTTTACAGCCGCGAGTGGTGTTCCTGGTGTATTGATGCGAAGGATTATCTCAGCGACAAGGGCTATTGCTTCCAGGAAATCGATGTTGGCAAAGACCGGCGGGCGTATGAGGAGATGAAGCAGCTTTCTGCTCAAACGTACGTGCCTACGTTTGTGGCGGGCGATAAAGTTTTGGCGAATTTTGACACCAATCAGCTTCAAAAATTTCTGAACGAGCATCAGATCAATCCATAGACCTTCCGTGATGCTTTTCGGTCTCCTTCTTACGCTCGGCGTGGCCGTGCTCAGTGTCGGTCTCCGCACGTTTCACAATTCGTATGCGCAAAAGGCCGGGGCGCTGGGTATTCTCGCCGCCACTTTTCTCGCCGTGTTTTTCGCTACGGACCATTGGATCTGGGGTTTGGTCGCTGCACTCGCTTGGCTGTTTCTGCCTTGGCTGGAAATTCTCACCCGGATTCGTGCGTTGCGGCTTCCAAAAGAGAAACAGCTTCGACCGAAAAGTCCGCCACCGTCAGACACGTTCCCGGCGCTTAGCGAAATCACCCGCGAGATCGAAGACGAAAGGTACATTTACGTGAGCGATGCCGGTTGGGATTGGGAAGATTACCGGCAGTTTTTCCGATTGTTCTACAGAGAAGAAGATCGCGCCCAGGCCGCGATCTGCCTGAATGAGCAGCGTGATTTTTCATTCTATTACCTGCGGATTTCGTCGCGGACGAAGGACGGCACGGTTTGGACAACGTGGAATTATCCGTTGTCCTACGGCTTGAATCTCTCTCCCGCGTTCCGGATCAATCGGCAGCGGCCAGATCGATCTTTCTGGCAGCTTGATCAAACTCATCGCGAATTTTTGCGGCGAAACAAAGTTGATCCTGCGG
>QHQV01000028.1:0-3355 GCA_003219945.1 Verrucomicrobiota bacterium
TTTGACGCTGGCGGCGTTCTATTGCGTAGTCTGGTGCAAACAGCGCGAGAACTGGGTGCATTTGGTGTTTTCCTTTAGCGCTGTCGCGGCGGCGGCCATCGCTGCATTCGAGTTAGCGATGATGCATGCCAAGACAGTCGGGCAATACGAAGCACTGTTACGCTGGATCCATGTGCCAGTGTGGGTGCTCACTGTCTCCTTCGTTATGTTCGTGCGACTTTATCTCCACGCCGGACGACCATGGCTCGCGTGGAGTATCTGCGGCTTACGGACACTGGTGTTAATTCTCAATTTCATTTTCACTCCAAATCTTAATTTCCAGCAAATTACAAGCCTTCGCCAGTTTTCGTGGTGGGGTGGGGAGGTCATCTCGGTGCCGATCGGCGTGGCGAATCCGTGGGCCACACTTAGCTCGGTGAGTCTGCTGTTGCTGCTTGTTTTTTTCGTCGATGCCACGATTACCGTCTGGCGTCGGGGCAACCGGCGACGCGCTTTATTTGTCGGCGGCAGCATGATCTTCGGCGCAATTCTGGCATGGCATGTCCCGCTCGTGGTCTGGGGAGTCATCGAGGTCCCGTTTTTCCTCTGCTTTGCATATTCGGGAATCGTGGCGGCGATGGGCTATGAGCTGAGTACTGATATGGCTCGAACGGTCCAACTCGCGCGTGAATTGGAAGCAAGTGATAAAAGGCTCAACTTAGCTGCCGACTCAGCTGGCCTCGGCTTGTGGGAGTGGGACATTGTGCGTAATGAAATTTGGATTACGAATAGAGGGCGCTCTCTGTTTGGCTTCGGAGCTTCAGAGAAGCTCGACTTCGATCGCTTCCGAAGCAGGTTACATCCCGAGGATCGTAAATCGGTTCTCAACGGGGTAGAGAACTCTCTGCGCACCGGTGCACAATATCAATCTGAGTACCGGGTGGTGCTACCGAATGGACAACTCCGCTGGATCGCTGGACGTGGCCAGGTCGAGTGTAATGGCGACGGTCAGCCGGTTCGAATGCGCGGTGCTTCACTCGATATCACTAAGCGCAAGCAGGCCGAAGAGCAGTTACGGATGAGCGAGGCTACCCTGCGCGAGAGCAAAGAGCATATAGATCTGGCCACCAAGGCGGCCGGGCTTGTCGTGTGGACCTGGGACATTCCGCGCGATGAATTTTGGGTTTCCAGCAAAGATCGCGCTCTCTTTGGCTTTTCTCAAACGGAGAAGCTCACTGCAGAGCGCATCCGAAGCGTTGTCCATCCGGAAGATCGTCAATTGCTGCGCCAGCAAAGCGAGGATGCGCTGAGAACGGGCAGGGAAATTGAGAATCAATACCGAGTATTGCTACCCGATGGCAGAGTTCGCTGGGTCATGAGGCTCGGCCGCGTCGAGTTCGACGCCGACGGCAAGCCGTTAAGGGAGCGCGGCATTTTAATGGACATCAGTGAGCGGAAGCAGGCTGAATTGGAGGCGGCCCGTCAACGCCATGACCTGGCACACCTCGCGCGTGTGACCACACTAGGGGAGCTTTCCAGCTCGCTCGCACACGAGCTAACCCACCCGATCACCGCCATTCTCATTAACGCTCAGGCCGCCCAGCGATTCCTGGATAGTGATGATGTCGATCTTAAGGAGGTACGCGAGATCCTCAACGATATTGCAACCGAAGACCAACGCGCTGGCGAAGTAATCCACCGCCTGCGCTCGCTACTAAAAAAAGGGGAACCGCAAAAGCACTGTAATGTTAATCCGAACGAAGTGGTACAGGACGTCCTGAAACTTGTGCGCAACGATCTCATCAATCAAAACGTAACCGCGGATACTGACCTCGCGCAAAATTTGCCATCTATCATTGGCGACCGGGTCCAGCTTCAACAGGTCCTGCTTAACCTGGTGCTGAATGCCTGCGAAGCGATGGCCGATTGCGCTTCTTCGGAACGCCAACTGCTCATCGCTTCTAAATTGGAGAAGAACGCGGTGCAGGTATCCGTCACCGATCGTGGCGTCGGCATTCCGGAGAAAAAATTGGAACAAGTCTTTGAGCGTTTCTTCACCACGAAGAAGGAGGGAATGGGGCTTGGCCTCTCCATCTGCCGCAGCATCATTGACGCACACGAAGGGAAAATCTGGGCCACGAATAATGCCGACCGCGGCGCGACGTTTTATTTTAGCTTGCCCATAGATAGGCAGGAAAGGAGGCAGTGATCGCTGAGTAATTAATGCCTGCTCCCCCCAGCCCCATTGTGTTTTTGGTCGACGACGACGCAGCGGTACGAAAAGCTGTCTCGCGTTTGCTGCGTTCGGCCGGCATTGCCGTGGCCGTTTTTGCGTCACCCAGGGAATTTCTTGTCCAGTACGATCCAGGCATGCCGGGGTGTCTCGTGCTTGATCTCGCGATGCCTGGCTTCAATGGCCTTCAGCTCCAAACAACACTCGGCGAGAAAGGCTGTACCGTGCCGATTATTTTTCTCACCGGTCACGGTGATGTTTCTAAGAGTGTGCAGGCAATGAAACATGGCGCGTTTGATTTCCTCACGAAACCCGTTAATGCTAAAAATCTGCTTCCGGCCATTCACGCCGCGATCGAAAGAGACGCTGTCATCCGTCGGGAACAGGCCAAGCTTTCCGAAATCTGTGCGCGTCTCGACACGCTCACACCGCGCGAGCGGCAAGTGCTCTAAATTGTCGTCGCCGGCAAATTGAATAAACAAATTGCCAGTGACCTGGGCATTACTGAAGCGACAATCAAAATGCATCGCGCCCGCGTGATGGCTAAAATGAAGGTGCAGGCAGTCGCGGATTTGGTGCGCTTGGCAGAGCTTTGCGGGATCAGAGGAAGTAGTCAGTAACGGGTTTTAGTAATAAGCAGACAGAGACTGCTACCTACTGATCACTCTCCCTTCTCCATACTAGAGCGTTTCAAGTAATGCTGTAGTCGCGCGCGAGCGCTGCTCCGCCTCTCCCATTCTAAAGGGGAGAGGATTGAGGTGAGGGGTTTTCGAGCGCCACCAACCAAGCTGCCAACCCTCACCCTGCCCTCTCCCTTGGGAAGGGAGAGGTGGATTGCCGCCTCCGATTGCGTGGCTACAGCGAGGCTACAGTTTTGTTTAACCCGCTCTAGCCTAAAGTATACTAGCCTAAAGTATAGTAACCTAAGGTCTAGTAGCGGGGACTCTTTGTGCTGGGCTACTGTCGCTCCCTCGTGACCAAAGCTCCTCCGTTCATAGCCGTCGTTGACGACGAAGAACCTGTCCGTAAAGCGCTCATGCGGTTGATGCGTTCCGCCGGACTGAGTGTGGAGACATTCGCCTCCGGCGCGGAGTTTTTGAAGTCCGTCGATATACGCCTGCCGGATTGCGCCGTTCTAGATCT
>QHQV01000028.1:3452-3657 GCA_003219945.1 Verrucomicrobiota bacterium
TATCATTCTAACCGGCCACGATTTGCCGAACGCTCGCGAGCGCGCCATGCAGGGCGGCGCATCAGCTTTCCTTCGCAAACCAGTGCCCGACCGCACTCTTCTTGATGCCATTTCCGCCGCGACCACGTCCTGCTGAACTATGAAATCCTCAGTCCCCGCCCAACGAATGTTTGAAAACTGCTTCTAACCCTAACTCCTCACCATG